>JAKLPW010000428.1 GCA_022013675.1 Anaerolineae bacterium
GACCCCGTGACAGGAGCGTAGTAGTATAGTCATCCCGCCCCTCTGGGAAACTCAATCAAGACCCTCGCTACACCCAAAAGGGTCAGAGGGGCAGGGATGCCGTGCAGTGCTAACAGTACGCATAGGGTTGTGTCGGGACGTATGGGCGCACTGGCGCGTGCGCCATCCAGTATGCCCCGCACTGCCAACTAAACGTGCGAGATTTTCTAGGGGAAAGCCCTTCGAACTCTTCCTATCGGCGGGCTTTCCCCACTACGTGTGAGAGCATTCTGAGTGGAAACAAGGACAATGACAACGAACGAGACAGCCTGCTACCCCCAGGCTCTGGTGATCGGATATGGCAACTATAGTCGTAAAGACGACGGCGTCGGCTTCTGCGTCGCAAGCAGGCTTCGAGAACGCACGGGAAGGATCCCCCTCGATCCCGAAAGCGATGGCCTGGATGACTTGGGGGCTTCGCCGCACGTGATCTGCGTTCACCAGCTCACACCAGAGCTGGCAGAGTTGCTGGCAGAGCATGACGTCGTGGTCTTCGTTGACGCCCACATGGGCGAGGTGTATCCAGAACCCATCCGCATCGTCGGTGTGGAAGCGAAGCCATCGGTGGGTTTTGTGTCTCACGTTATAAGCCCGGGCACAATCATCGCCATGGCTGGGATTCTATATGGGCAAGCGCCCCAGGCCTATCTCGTTTCTGTGCGCGGCCACGACTTCGACTTCGGCACTACCCTCTCGCCCGAGACGCAGGCCCTGGTAGAAGAAGCCGTTGAACACGTCTGGAATCTCATCTTCGAAACCCGGCCATAATTAAGACAACTATGGCTATTGTGGTATAATAAGGCATCATGCACGAGCTAGCAGTTACACAGAGCATATTGGATATCGCTCTTTCAGAGGCCGAAAAGGCCAATGCCAAGCAAATCACCACTATTGCTCTGGTCATAGGGGACTTCGCTGGAATCGTCGATGACTCGGTGCAATTCTACTTTGATTTCATCAAACAGGACACTCTGGCACAGGATGCAACGCTCTCCTTTCGTCGCATAGCCGCCCGCTTTCGATGCCGTGTTTGCGACACGGAGTTTGCTCCCCAAGATCAAGACTGGAGTTGCCCTTCGTGCGGTGCTGCTGCAGGTGAAGTCATCGCTGGCCGTGAGTTCTACATTGAAAGCATAGAGATAGAGTAGCAAATCATGACAAACAACATAGCAGTAATTCAATCCATCCCCATCCTCAGGGCTAACGATCAGGTCGCCCAGGACAACCGCGCGCTGCTGGATAGCAGAGACATCTTTGCAGTGAACATCATGGCCTCTCCTGGAGCAGGCAAGACCAGCCTCATCTTGCGCACCATTGAAGCCCTGCAGGGCACTCCCAGGGTCGGCGTCATCGAAGGCGATGTCGCATCTCGAGTAGATGCCGCGAAGATAGCGGAGTCTGGCACGCCGGTTGTACAGATCAATACCCAGGGAGGCTGCCACCTGGAGGCCACGATGGTTAGCCAGGCTCTGAAGAAGCTTCCCTTGAACGACATTGACCTCTTGTTCATTGAAAACGTGGGGAATCTCATCTGTCCCGTGGAGTTTCGCCTGGGGGAGCACCGCAACATCATGCTACTCAGCGTTCCGGAAGGTAGCGACAAACCATACAAATACCCTTCCATCTTCACCGTGGTGGACGCCATCGTGATTAATAAGATAGATCTGCTTCCTTACTGCGATTTCGATCTTCCGGCCTTCCGAGAACTGGTCCTCGGTCTTAACCCCCAGGTACAGATACTACCCCTTTCCTGCCAAACGAGGAAGGGAGTGTCAGCGTGGACAAGATGGTTACTGGAGACCATGCATACATCATAATGAATGAACGCTTGCAAACCTTGCGCAAGAAGATACAGATCCGCGGCGTGGTACAAGGGGTAGGGTTCCGCCCATTCGTCTATCGCCTGGCACATCACTTCAATCTCGCCGGATGGGTATATAATACATCATGGGGAGTGGAAATTGAAATTGAGGGGCCATGTCCGTCGCTGGATGGTTTCCTTCAGGCCCTTACAGATCAAACCCCACCACTGGCTCGCATCGAATCAGTGACTGCCGAGGATATTCCCCCCAATGGCCAGCAGCCTTTCGCAATCCTGGAGAGCCGAAGCCAAAAAGGCGCGTACCAACTCATTTCCCCGGACGTTGCCACCTGTCCAGACTGCCTCCGGGAAGTGTTGGACTCAACTGACCGGCGCTATCGCTACCCGTTCACCAACTGTACCAATTGCGGGCCGCGCTTCACCATCATAGCCGATATCCCCTACGATCGCCCCAATACCACCATGCGGCACTTCACCATGTGTCCTGAGTGCCAGGCTGAATACGACGATCCCCTGGACCGCCGCTTCCATGCTCAGCCCAATGCCTGTCCGGAGTGTGGCCCCCGTGTGTGGCTAGTGGATGCGCAGGGCGACTCTTGGCCTGCACGGGACAATGACGTCATTGAAGAGACGGCACGTCTCCTCTCTGAGGGACACGTGCTGGCCCTGAAGGGCCTGGGCGGGTTCCATCTGGCCTGCGATGCTACCAACGACGAGGCCGTTCAGCTTCTTCGCGAACGAAAGCGAAGACCTGCCAAGCCCATGGCCGTGATGATGGCTACGCTGGAGGAAGTTCGCCGCCATTGCGACGTCTCACCAGAAGAGAAGAAACTGCTAACATCGTACCAGTGTCCTATCGTCCTACTGCGCCGGAAAGGCGCTTCATCGGTCTCGCCTCTGGTCACACTCGCCAACCGCTATCTGGGCGTGCTGCTGCCTTATACGCCGCTGCACCACGTCCTTCTGCGCGACGTGGGCCGCCCCCTCGTGATGACCAGCGGCAATCTCTCCGAGGAGCCCATCGCCAGCGATAACGACGAAGCCCTACAACGACTGGGGCATCTGGCGTATTACTTCCTGATGCACGACCGAGAGATACACGCCCGCTACGACGACAGCGTGTGGCTCGTGAGCGAGGTGAACGAGCGCGGGGGTAGAGCAGCAGAGGATATAAAACAGACAA
>JAKLPW010000429.1 GCA_022013675.1 Anaerolineae bacterium
ACCGGCACGCTGCCACTGCTGCCAGTTAGCACCAAGCTGATAATACTTCTTGCGCTTCTCGGGGTCGGACAGAACCTCGTGGGCTTCATTGATCTCTTTGAAGCGCTCCTCGGCCTTCGTGTCATTGGGGTTGACATCCGGATGATAGCGGCGCGCCAGCCCGCGATATGCTTTCTTGATCTCCTGCGCGGAGGCATCTCTGCCTACTCCCAGGACCTGATAGTAGTCTCTATACTCCATGCAATATCGCACCACCCCATCGCTATGTGACTGCCAACGTAGCTAACTGCGCATATGCGTATTATAGCTCCTTAGCTGTTTTTTGTCAAGAGCCTTGATAAGAACTCACTCAGCTATCTTGTAATAAACCTACAGCAACTCTTGACGAGATGATCAGTTTATGTTATAATATGATACGCAAGGAGGGTCCTATGGAATACCAGGACGATGCACACATACCACGCTATGTTATCAGTGTAGCTACCCGGCTTCTGAGCGTCCCAGCGCATACCCTGCGCGCCTACGAGAAAGCAGCGCTCGTGAAGCCGCATAGAACACCAGGCAACGTCCGACTGTATTCCGACGAAGACCTGCGCCTTGTACAGCGAATCGCGGAACTTGATAAGCAAGGAATCAACAAAGTGGGCATAAGGGTCATCCTGCAGATGGAAGGATACCTGAGCCAGCAAGAGGAGAAGACGTAGTGCAAAGCCCAGTTGCTTTCGCGGGAATGCACTTTCTCAAGCGAAACGCCGGCAGGAAATACCAAACTCAGATAACTTTTGGGAAACGGAGGTAGCCAACATGAGTAGTCTAGTCCGTTGGGAACCATTCAGCGACCTGGTTTCACTACGAGACGCTATGAACAAGCTCTTCGAAGAGAGTTATGTCCGCCCACCAACAACTCACTGGCTATGCGCACGCGCTCAGGAGGGTCGCTGCGAATTACCTCTAGACGCCTATGTAACATCAGATGATTTGATCATTGTTGCCCAGGTGCCGGGCTTGAGTCCAGAAGATGTCGAGATCACCATCGAAGGCGACACCCTGTCCATCAAGGGCGAGTTCAAAGCCCCTGCTGAGAACGCTGACTATATGATTCAAGAGCGTTCCTACGGCACCTTCTGTCGTACGCTGCGGTTGAACATCCCTGTTCAGCCTGACAAGGCAGAAGCCGTCTTCGACAAGGGCGTCCTCGTGCTGACCATTCCCAAGGCGGAAGAGGTCAAGCCCAAGGCCATCAAGGTCAAAGTGAAATAGCTGATTGGGCCCAGTGCAGCAAGGAAGGGGGCGCGGAGAAAATCGCTCTCCGCGCCCCCTTCTACGTACATAGCCCCCAATACGAAAGAAGCCCCTGACTAAGTTTCATCAGGGGCTTTCTCATCATACTTGCTACTTGACTTTACTCGGGCCTTACTGGGTCTAGTACCCCCCCATTCCACCCATCCCACCACCACCACCAGGCATAGGAGGTTCTTTCGTAGGCACATCTGTAATGAGAGCCTCCGTGGTGAGAATCATCGCCGCAATACTGGCCGCATTCTCAACCGCCGATCGCGTCACCTTGGCCGGGTCAATGATCCCCCTCTCGAACATGTCAGTGTACTCGTTCTTTAGGATATCATAGCCAATGTTCATATCCTTCTTCTCGGCCTGACGACGCCTAACCCCATCCACGATCACCGCGCCATCGAGCCCGGCGTTGCGCATGATCCCGCGCATGGGCATCTCCAGCGACTTCCTCACAATGCTGACGCCAGTCTGCGCGTCCGACAACTCCATCTTGACGTCGTCCAGAGCAGACATCGCGTTGATCAACACCACTCCACCACCAGGCACAATGCCTTCCTCGACCGCCGCGCGCGTAGCCGAAAGCGCATCCTCTACCCGATGCTTCTTCTCTTTTAGCTCCACTTCCGTGGCTGCACCGACCCGAATCACCGCCACTCCGCCGGCCATCTTTGCCAGCCGCTCCTGCAGCTGCTCCTTGTCGTAGTCCGACGTAGTGGTCTCAGCCTGAGCCTTGATCTGCTCGATCCGGCCCTTGATAGCTTTTTCGTCGCCCTTGCCCTCGATAATGGTCGTGTCGTCCTTCGTCACAACCACCCGCCGAGCGCTTCCCAGATCGCTAATCTGCGTCGTCTCCAGCTTCCGGCCGGTCTCCTCACTGATCACTGTAGCGCCGGTCAGAACTGCGACATCCTGCAGCATCTCCTTCCGACGATCACCAAAGCCCGGGGCCTTCACAGCCACGCAATTCAGCGTTCCGCGCAGCTTGTTCAGCACCAGCGTCGCCAGGGCCTCACTATCAATATCCTCGGCGATCACGACCAGCTCTCGCCTCCCCACCTGCACCAATCGCTCAAGCACCGGTACAAGATCCTGGGCCACGGAAATTTTCTTGTCATAAACGAGGATGTAGGGATCCTCCACCACCGCCTCCATGGCCTCCGGGGAAGTGATGAAATAGGGCGAGATGTAGCCCCGATCGAACAACATACCCTCTACGTACTCTGTCTCAAAGGCCAGCCCCTTCGACTCCTCCACGGTGATGACGCCGTCCTTCCCAACCTTCTCCATCACCTCGGCGATCAATTCCCCGATCTCTCGGTCGTGAGCCGAAATGGCAGCTACGTCCGCGATCTCTTCTTTCGAGTCCAGGTCTCTTGCCTGCGACTTGATGGCTTCCACCACCTTCCTCGTCGCCTCTTCGATCCCCCACTTGATCAACATGGGGTTGGCCCCTGCCGCCACGTTCTTCATGCCCTCGTCCACAATGGCCTTGGCCAATACGGTCGCTGTGGTGGTGCCGTCACCCGCGATGTCATTCGTCCGGGTCGCCGCTTCCTTCAGGAGCTGCGCTCCCATGTTCATGTAGGGGTCTTCCAGCTCGATCTCCTTGGCCACCGTGACGCCATCATGCGTGATGGTCGGGGCTCCCCACTTCTTGTCTATGGCCACGTTGCGCCCTTTGGGGCCCAAAGTAGCGCTCACCGCGTCGGCAAGGATGTCCATACCATCCTTGAGCTTCCTCCGCGCTTCCTCCGCAAATACGAGTTGCTTTGCCATGTTTCTGACCCTCCTCAGTCCTGTTTATATCTCCACTACAGCAAGAATGTCCGATTCCTTGAGGACCAATACCTTCTCGTCCTCCTCCAGCTTCACCTCGGTTCCCGCGTACTTGGCGAAGAGCACTCGATCCCCAACCTTCACGTCCATGGGAATACGTTTCCCCTCTTCGTCCCGACGGCCGGGCCCCACAGCCACGATCGTCCCCTGCTGGGGCTTCTCCTTGGCTGTCTCCGGCAGGATGATGCCCCCTGCCGTCATCTCTTCCTTCTCGAGCGGTTCGACGATCACCCGATCTCCCAGTGGTTTGAGACTCATTGCCATTTCTCCATAACCTCCTCTTTATAGTGATACTGAAACAGTGTACGCCTAGAATCCTAACTAACTCGACCGTTGTTGGCACTCTATGCGTCCGAGTGCTAACAACGATCCAATGATACACCAAAACCAAAAATCGTGCAAATCCACAAAATGAACTGGGGACAATGCCCCTCCACACGCGCAGCGGTAGTCTGCGTCCTCTGGATGGGGAGCGAGTCAGCCAATAGAGAGATGGACGAACCCGTGACCAAATCAAGGCAGAGATGACAAAACGTCTCAAAAGTGGTAGAATGGATCCATAATAACGTACTTCCCTCCCATAATGGACTCCCTTTCGGAAACTATTGCTGCCGGAAGCTATTGCCGCCACTATCCCAGACGATATAGACTGCGACAACGCGTTGCAATTGCATCAACGCGTTGCAATTGCAACAACGCGCCGCTGCTATCGTCCCCTGACAGGAGGAGAGACAAATGCTACGTAGAGCCCCCGCATCACTTCTCGTGGCGCTTGGCGTCATCTTGTTTGCCATGTTTCAAACCCTCGTCGGCTGCGGGGTGCGCTCGAAGGAGGACGTTATGCTGGAGTACCAGCGCACGGGTGGCATTGCGGGCCTGGATGACCGGCTGGTAATCCAGGCCGATGGGAAAGCGATACTGACCCGCAAGGACGAGCACTCGGAGTTCGAGCTGACTTCCCGTCAGATAAGCACCCTAAAGCAGCAACTGGAAGAATCCGAATTCCGATCCCTCAAGGGGATCTACAAGCCAGAGACGCAAGGCCGCGACCTCTTCGAGTACGAACTCACTTACCGGGGGCATACTGTACGAGCTTCCGATGGAGCTATACCGGAAGCGCTGAGACCGGTCCTTGACTCGCTCAACGCTATCGTTCAAGCTGAACACAAGCAGCAGTAGAACGGATATCGGAGGACAAGAATGCAAAGAAATCGGGCACGGGTTGTCGCTGTAGTTCTAGTTCTTGCGATGGTGTTCATCCTGGGAAACATCACCGGGAACGCTGATGCCGACCAGGTACGCGGGTTGGCAGAGATGCAGCAGGACGCGATGGACTCTCTGGAGATCATCTGGAGCCCCATCACGGGAGGACCGACCTTCATTAGCGGTCGAATCCCGGTGAACGGAATACCTGATCTGCAATCCTGGAAGCCGGAAGAAACGGCTCTCGAGTTCCTGACGTACTACAGAGGGGCCTTTGGCCTGCGAGATCCTCGCCGCGAACTGAAGCCCGTAGAGGTCATCCACGATTCGCTCGGCATGACCCACGTCACTTTCCACCAAGTCTATGAGGGTCTGGAGGTATATGGCGCCGACCTGCGAGTTCACTTCAATGCCTCTGGAAGCGAAGTAGTCGCCATCAACGGCCACTACGTGAGAGATCTCCATCTCCCTACGGTGAAACCACTCATCGCTGCCAAGGATGCCCTTGCCATCGCCCAATTGGCGCTACCCCATGGCGAGGTCGAGGAACCGCCAAAACTGACTATCTATCCCAGACCTCCAAGCTGCACCGCACAGCCCCAGGTTGTGCTCTCCTGGCTCGTGCCACTGCGAGACGACGCCCTCCCCGCCCGTAACCTTTACGTGGTAGATGCTCGCGACGGCCTGATTATCCAGGTGGAGAACCGTCTCTACACGGGGCGCGACCGGCGGACCTACGATGCCCAACAGGGAACCAATCTGCCCGGCACTCTGGTGCGCTTCGAGGGAGATCCTCCATACGGTGATACGGACATAGATAACGCTCACGACTTCGCCGGAGATACATACGACTACTACCACGGCACCCACGGGCGTAACAGTTATGACAACTTAGGTGCAAGCCTGGTCTCAACCGTACACTACGGCAGCAACTACGCCAATGCCTTCTGGAACGGCAGTCAGATGGTGTACGGAGACCACTTTCCCGTAAAAGACATCGTTGCCCACGAACTCGCCCACGCCGTGACCCAGCACGAAGCTAATCTGCAGTACATCTGGCAGTCCGGGGCTTTGAACGAGAGCTTCTCCGACATCTTCGCCGCCATGATCGACCGAGAGGATTGGCTGATAGGGGAGGACTTGCCGGAAGACATCATGGGCGGCCAGGAAGCCATCCGCGACATGGCCGATCCGGCGCGTTTTGGGCAGCCGGGTCATGCTGACGATTGGGTCAAGACCTGTGGCGACCAGGAAGGCGTGCATATCAACAGCGGAATCCCCAGCAAGGCCTACTACAACATCGCCACCTCCATTGGCAAGGACAAGGCCGAACACATCTTCTACCGCACCCTAACGGTGTACCTGGGCTACCAGTCTACCATAGAAGACGCTCGTAGGCTGTCCATGAGGTCGGCCATGGACCTCTATAGCAGCAGTGAACGGGATGCCGTGGCCGCTGGGTGGGCTGCCGTCGGCGTGGATGGCGTATGGGAGCCAGAACAAAACAATTGCTCCTGCCCCACTCAAGTCCTGCTCGCGGATGAGCACCTGTACCGCGACCGATCGCTGGCAGCCCACACGTCGTCACTCCTATACCGTGTTAGGGATGAGTTGCTGGCCAAAACTCCTGTGGGAGAGCGTTACACCGACCTCTTCTATACCCACATGGGACAGATCACGTCCCTTCTGGTGCGACATTCCGATCTGCGTATCACAGCCACACGCCTTCTGCAGGACATTGCTCCTGGCCTCAAGCTCCTGCTGGATGCCCGTGGATCGAGCGCCCTCGTAACACCAGAGATAGCTGCCGATCTCACCTCGCTACTCGAGGGCCTGAAGTCGCAGTGTCAGGGAAGTATCCTGGCACAGACCATCGAGATCGAGATGGCACACATTGACCTATCCAGCCTGGTAGGACTGACCTTCGAAGAGGCCTGGAAGTCAATTCAGGAATCGTACTTGCATCCAGAGACCAGGAGTGGAGGGGCAACTATCCTCCAGCCGGTAAAGGTAGCAGGGGAGGCGTTTGATGACCCGAGAGGGGTAGACGTATACCCTGACATCGCCTACGATCCCGCCAGCGAGCGCTACCTGCTGGTTTGGCTCAGTGCCCGAGGGGCACAGTCGGAGAACGACCGCTTCGACGTCTACGGCGTGTTTCTGGATCCCAGCGGAGCCCCCCTGGGCGATGAGTTCCGCATCTCGGACGACAACAACGTGGCCCGGAATGGCAGCCCGACACTCGCAGCCAGCGACGGGGAGTTTCTGGTCGCCTGGTCAGCACTGGACAACAAATGCCGCGTCTGTGCTCAAAGAGTAACCGATGCTAGCGAAAAGACCGACCTGATATTGGTCGATGATCACTACATTCATGCTCACTCCCCGTCCCTGGCCTACAACCCTTCTCGACAGCGTTACGTCCTGGCCTACGTCAAAGGCGACGATTATCTACCGCCCACCCTGGGGGGAGCAGATGCCAGCGATTGCGGCAACGATCCCCAGAGCAGTAGCTCGGTACGAAGCGTCGAGTTCCACTTCGAAGACCAGGACATGATAACGAAAGCAAAATGGACTCTTTCCGACGCCAGCGGCGCTTTTCGGCCGGACATCACGTACAGTCCGCCCTTGGATCACTATCTGATCGTCTGGGAATCGCGGCAAGAGGCAGGAGAGTCCCCCTACCGCTTCGATGTCTACGGACGCTATCTCGATGGAGACGGAAGTCTCGTTGGCAGCAGCATTGAGATAGACTCCGAGGTAGACTACTCCAACGACGACAATGCCAACTCCTGGACGCCCCGTCCCGCTGTGGCAGGAGGACGAGACAACTTCCTGGCGACCTGGTTCAAGAAAAGCGAAGAGGGAAGTGCTGTGGTATGGTCGGTGACCGGCAGCCTCCTTTCACGGAGCGAACCAACCATCGGCCCTCTCACCATTGCTGAGATGACCCTGGCCGAGCTTGCCGTCGAGGATGCCCCCACAGGGTTCCTGGGAGCAGCTTTTGACACCGCTGCCGGGGAGTATCTGGCAGCATGGACCAGTCACAGGGAGCTTTTCACTGGCTACACGTCACGGGCGGCCATGCAACGGATAACCCAGGATGGGCGGCTCCTGGCACTTGATGGATCCGAAAAGGCCTCCCCGGGCAGCGGCTACCTACTGGACAGCACGAACCTGGATCAGCTTTCCTTGGGCCTGGCCACGAATCCCGAGGCGGGAGAGGACCTTAGCGAGTATTTGGTGGCTTACGCCCGGCAGGCTACCTACGGTGCTGAAGCGGACTTCGACATCTGGGGAACCCGCGTCCAGCTCGTGACGGTAGAATATGGGGCTTGGCTCCCTCTGGTACTAAAGGAT
>JAKLPW010000430.1 GCA_022013675.1 Anaerolineae bacterium
GTCTACGCTTACGATGCGTGGGATGCGGGGGACCCGTGGAAGAAGTACAACACCTCTGCACCCCCGTTCCTGAACGACCTGACGGAGATGGCGCCCGGGTGGGGGCACTGGATTCGGGTGAGCGAGGATTGTGTGTGGCACATCGATTGAGTGGCTGCGCCGGTGTGCTGTGTAGCCATGATATTGGTCATCTGTCCGCAATGAGTGATCGCGTGGAGGCATACGGCAATGAGTAACAGAGTACGGCGTACGGTTCTAGTGGGAGTGATAATAGTCGGATGCGCGCTGTTGGCTGCCCGCGTTGTGTCTGGGGCACCCTGGGGTGATGCGCCGGGGATCGAAGCCGTCAGTCCAGTGGAGGACGAAGGGCTCCGCTTTGGCGCAGCCGGTCCCACTGACAGCGCGCTCTGCAGCGAGCAGGTGCGCGGTCGCTATTGGGAAGGCGAGTTGCAGTCGGCATCAGTTATAGTCTTCGCCGATTCCAACGGCCAGGAAACAACGATGATGGTCCCCGGACCAGACGATGCGGTGCGCATGATCGTGCAACTGCAGGGGGAGCCGATAGCGCTGTACAAGGACCGCTTGAAGAAGCAGCCGCATGTGAGCGCCGCAGCGTACAGACGCGACATAACGATGCAGGTGGAACGCTTGCGGGACAGTCGAGAGAAGCTGAAGAGAAAGCTGACTGCATTGGGCGTGGACGCCAAGGTGGGCCGCGAGTACCACTACGTCTTCAATGGCGTGAGCCTGACCATGAAACAGGGCGATGTGGCGCGAATCCGCGCATTCCCCTTCGTGGTCGAGGTCTATCCCGACTATGAGGTGCACGCGTTGCTGGACGAGAGCGTCCCCCTGATTGGAGCGCCGCAAGTCTGGGAGATGCAGGACGGAGCTGGCAAGAATGTCACCGGGCAAGGCATCCGCGTGGCGATCATTGACACCGGGATCGATTATACTCATCCCGACCTGGGTGGTGGCTTCGGCCCAAGCTACAAGGTGGCGGCAGGTTACGACTTCGTCAATGATGACGCCGACCCGATGGACGATAGCGGCCATGGCACCCACTGCGCTGGTATCGTGGCAGCCGATGGAGCAGTGAAGGGCGTGGCCCCCGACGCCAGCCTTTACGCCTACAAAGTGCTGGACCAGGAAGGCTCTGGCTGTGGTTCGGATATCATCGCCGCCATCGAGCGAGCCACAGATCCCGATGGTGATCCGTTTACCGACGACGCAGTGGACGTTATCAGCATGAGCCTGGGTGGCAGTGGTGATCCGAACGAGCCGATGGCGTTGGCCGTGGACGCCGCGGCGGACCAGGGTGTCGTAGTGGTGGTGGCCGCAGGGAACGACGGCCCAGACTACGGCACGGTTGGGTCACCGGGCGTGGCGCGTAAGGCCTTCACCGTAGGTGCTACCGACAAGAGTGACTCCATTGCCGGCTTCAGCTCTCGGGGGCCGGTCTCCGATTTCTATGAACTGATCAAGCCGGACATCTTGGCCCCCGGCGTGTGGATCCGGTCCACCGTGCCGAGCACGGGAGATCTTGGTGATCCTAGTGGATACCGGTTCCTGAGTGGCACCAGCATGTCCACACCTCACGTTGCTGGAGCTACGGCTCTGATCAAGCAGTTGCACCCGAACTGGACAGCGGCTATGATCCAGGCCAACCTGATGAACAAGGCCAAAGACGTCGGCCTCAACGCTTTCACACAGGGTGCTGGCCGCGTCCAA
>JAKLPW010000431.1 GCA_022013675.1 Anaerolineae bacterium
CACTGCGCGCGAGGAAGACGTGCTGCGCCTGCTGGTGGAGGGGCTGTCGAATAAAGAAATCGGCGAGCGACTCTTCCTGAGCGAGGGTACGGTCAAGAACTACGTCAGCGCCATCATCGGGAAGTTGCAGGCCAATGATCGAACCCACGCCGTGGTCACGGCGCTGAGGCACGGGTTGGTGGATCTGTAGGGATGCGCCGCCCCCTTGCCGCCCCGGTTGCGCTAGGGGGAATCCGAGTTCCCTCCCCTGTGGTGTCTTTCCACGGGGGAGGGTTAGGGAGGGGGCTCAATAAAAACGGCCCAGGATGAATCCCAATCCTGGTACACTGAACGTATTCAAACACGTTGCCCCCGACACGAAAGTCACTCATGGACCAGTGAAACGAATCTCGCGAGAGTCGACATAGAGGATTCGTGAGATTCGTCTATTCGTGATCTATTCATTCGTGACAAGAGGTTAGCTCACGCAAAGGCGCAAAGAACGCAAAGTCACCACGGAGGCACACAGAGAACGGAGATTCGCTCTTGTTGGGCCAGGTCTCCCGACCGCCGTTCCCCAATAGGCAAGGTCTCCTTACTTCCATCACAAGGACCTAAATGGAAGAATTCGTGCCATTCGTGATTGGAAGTGCATTGGGATATTCAGTGCCTGTGGGCACTTTTCGGA
Organism: Anaerolineae bacterium; assembly: GCA_022013675.1. Lineage (GTDB taxonomy): Bacteria > Chloroflexota > Anaerolineae > JAKLPW01 > JAKLPW01 > JAKLPW01. The sequence continues at coordinate 668 of JAKLPW010000431.1, forward strand.
TTCAGCCAGGGATTTCAATCCTTGGGCTCCAGTGAATGAATGTCACCGCCTAAAGTTGATAAGTCCCCGCAGGGACTGACTCCGGGATTCGGAGGACTAAGCACAGCCACATCCACGATCAGAAATCTTCGTCAGGGACGATCTTCTTGAAGAGCTCGTGGTTGCGTATGCCATCGAAGTCGGGCTCGTAGAGGGCCTTGTACTGGTAGTATCGACGCAACCCAACCGCCTCCTCCAGATAGCGGCAGGCCTCTCCTGGCTTGCCGGCCAGCGCGAAGGTGCGCGCCAGTTGATATAACTCCGGCATGGTTACAGTAGGCCAGTCCGCGGTTGAACACTGCATCAGCATTGTGCGGATCAATCTCGATGGCCTAGGAGAAGTCCTGGACCGCGCGATTGTGATCCCCTTTGCCACGGTAGGCGATGCCACGAATGAAAAGCGCCTCCACGCTATGATTGGCAGTGATGACCTCTGGCAACGCGGTCTTGAGCACGCCGTATTTGGATAGAGCGTCGAGTTCTTCTTTCAGGATAGGCATTGGTTTGCTCCGTTGCGTAGGTCGGAATGACATTCCGACTTACTGGATTGACAATCCGACCTACGTTATGTTGTGGTCAGACGCGCCAGTTATCAACGGCGATGCCGTCCACAAACATAAAGTGCCGATCATCTGTCAGGAGGGTCAAATTATTGACCCGCGCCACGGCTGCGATTTGAGCATCTAACGGGGGGATGGGGCGACCCTTGGCCTTTTGTTCAGCCTGAATGCGCCCAAACTCTTCCGCCGTCAGCGCGTCAAAGGGCCACAGCAACAACGCTCCGGCCAACGCTTGCAGACGGCGCAGGTTCTCGGCGCTCCGTTGGCTGGCATACACGGCGTAGTATAGCTCCCCCAGTACTGTTACCGAAATACCGAACCGGTCACCGGCGGCCTGAGCCTGACGCAGACGGGCAACGATGGGTTCCTGTTGAGCCATCAGCCAACTGGCGTGATTGGTATCAAGCAGATAGTTGGTCATAGGTTTCTATATCCATTTCGCGCATCGTCTGAATCTCAGCCAACAGTGTGTCCAATTCCCCCGGCGCGAACTGCAACGGCCCGACTTGTTCCAACGCCTGCAATATCACCTCGACCGATCCACGTTGTGGCGCGTCGGGCGCGTATTTGCTGCGCAAATAGTCGGCAAAGTCTATCACCTGGAATATCTTTTCAGGGGGCAAACCCCGCACTGCCATCGCCAGGTGGGTCTCTATCTGTCGCTTCATTTCGGACTCCTTTCCTGTTTGTAAAACATCCTGTTTAGTCGCTTGTCCTCCTCGCTTACCCGGTAGTCCGTGTCATCAATCTCGCTCAGGTTGACGTAGAGTTGGTTTTTATCCAGGACTTGCAGCAGAAAGCGCTTCTGGCCGTCGAGGCTCAACTGGGCGAATTCCTCTTAGATAAGGATGGTACTAATCTCTATCAAGCATCGAGGCCATTTCTCTCAAAGGTGTCCTGCGTCAATCAGTGCTCAGTTTCATTAGGCGGATGCGGGTCGTTGCCGTAGCTGTCCATATCGCGGATCGTACCATCCCGCCTGTGAATCACCACTTCTGAACCCTGGTTCAGGGCAATCTGGCGGGCAACCTCAATAGCCTCGTGCGGCGCCATCTGTACCTCGCTTCTGTCAAGTCCGGTGCGCATCGCCATCCAATCGGCGACCTGTTCCAGCTAGCAGCCTGTCGGAGAACCCTGTAGCATAGGGCCTCGTGCCCGTTTATTGTCTGATTTTGAGCTATTTTGCCGCTTATAAGCCGCCCACAAGGGGCTAAACTACATCTCTCCGACAGACTGCTAGGTAGTCGGGTTAAGTTCCACTTTGGAGCCATGGTCCCTGACCCCTGCGACGATTCTCGCCTCTTTGTTGCCTCAGTTCAATGAATGTGATAGTTGATCTGGAGTTCAGCACAGTTACCAATCTGTCGTGATTCTACATTGGGGTAGGGTAAAAGTCAAGACCTAAGCATCTTCCATAACAGGCCACCACCGCTTGCCACGATGCGCGGGCGAGTAGCGCTCTAGCGCACGGCGCATCTTTCTTTGTGCCACAAGCCATCTCTGTATCAGGCCGTGATGCGCCCGCCTTTGGTCTCTATTGATCCATCCGCCTGCACAAAGGGATCAAGACGGCCTGCATGTCGCCTTTCTTCTCGAGTTTCTACTCGATTGGCGACGAAGGCGTGGCCTAACTTATACTTCTACAGAAATTCTCTGCTCTCTGCTTGGAAATCTCGTGGCTGTTGATCAGTGAGGCCAAATGGGGGATGATCGTGACGATGGGTTCGTGCCGAGTTTGTTCGTTCTTGCAGACCTGGATCGCGGGCATCCCTGCCCGCTTCGTACCTCCCGGCGGCTTGGGAGACTTGACGAAGCAAGGCAGTGTCCATGCTAGCCACGCACGCAAGCGAGACTACAGTGCCAGCCAGACGTGACATATCGTGGCACCTCCTCGGCAATCGGACGCTTGTTGAGCGATCTTTTCCAGCGGCGATCGGTCGGTGCCTTCCGCTCTCGAGTTGAGGCCTCATCGGGTTGCTAGTCTTGTCGAAGATGAAGAGAACCCGAGAGCCGAGGCACTTCGTGGCGTGATACCTACGATCAGAAATCTTCGTCAGGTACGATGTCCTTGAAGAGCTTGTGGTTGCGTATGCCATCGAAGTCGGGCTCGTAGAGGGCCTTGTACTGGTAGGATAAGTGCAACCCAACCGCCTCCTCCAGATAGCGGCAGGCCTCTCCTGGCTTGCCGGCCAGCGCGAACGTGCGCGCCAGTTGATAGAGCGAGAAGTCATCCTGATGGTCCATTTCAATGCATCGCATCAGGTCCTCAATGGCACGGTCGTACTCGCCGCGCTCTCGATAGATGAGGCCCCGGTTGGCGTATGTGCCGGCGAACTCCGGGTCCAGCCCGATGACCCGGCCGAAGTCGGTGATGGCCTCGTCAAACATCCCTGCCTCCATGTGGGTCACCCCTCGGCTGTAGTAGTAGCTGGGATTCTGGGGATCGAGCTTCATCGCGTGCTCGAAATCGGCGATGGCCTGCTCGAATATGCCTCTCTCTGAATAGGCAATCCCACGCCGCCAGCGGGCCATGTAGTTGTCAGGCTCCATCTCCAGCACACGGTCCAGGTCCTCAATTGCTTTGCGGTAGTGCCCCATCCCTTCGCGTGCCATGGCCCTCAGAAAGTAGTATTTCGGAGAGTCCGGTTGTAGCTCAATAGCCTTATCGTAGTCTTGGACCGCTTTTCCACGCTTGCCCTGCATGACGAATGCTCCGGCACGGTTAAGGTAGGCCTCGGCATAGTCCGGTGCTAGCTCTATCGCCCTGTTCAGATCCTCCATCGCTCTGTTGAACCGATGCAGGGCGGAGTGTGCCACACCACGATTGGCGTAGATGACAGCGATGTCCCCGAAGGTCTCCAATGCTCGCGTGTAGTCCTTTATCGCCTCGGCCTGCCTTCCTATCCGACCGTAGCTGAGTCCACGCCGGTAGTAAACCGAGCCGATTCCGTCTTTAAGATCGATAGTCTTGCTGTAGTCCTCGATAGCGTGTGCAAAGTCCCCCGTGGTGAAGTAGATCTCTGCGCGAGCCATGTAGCCAGCGTGATTGTCCGGCTCAGCGTCGATGAACGCCCGTAGAATCTCAAGAGCGTGGACAGGCTCTCCAATGGCGAGCAGCTCCATCGCTTCCTGAAGTTGGATATCGATGCCGTTAGAGTTGATCATCATAGCAGTCAAGTAATCCTGAAAGATGATGTCAGGCTCGTTCCCTTTGGAGTTACTCTGGCTCTCTGCCGCTCCGTCGAGCTCCAGATCCATCGCGCGCGCGAAGTCCTTCTCGGCACGTGCTGTGTTGCCCAGCTCCACATACGCACTGCCTCGGTTGAAATACGCGACGGAATCTTCGGGGTCGAGCTCGATGGCGCGGTCGAAATCTGCGATGCCGGACGCAAAGTCCCCCGCCGTACAGTAGGCCAGGCCGCGGTTGAACACTGCATCAGCATCGTGCGGATCAATCTCGATGGCCTGGGTGAAGTCCTGGACCGCGCGCTTGTGATCCCCTGTGCCACGGTAGGCGATGCCACGAGTGAAGAGCGCCTCCACGCTATTGGGATCGATCTCCAGTGCCCGGTCCGATTCCTTTATGGCCAGCTCGAACTCCTCCATCTCCAGGCGGAGTCTGGCTCGGCCCATGTAGGCTTCGGTGTGCTTGGGATCCACGGTTGTAGCGCGGTCGTAGTCTTGAAGGGCTTGCTCATGTTCACCGAGTCCGTAGTAAGCGTCTCCCCTTCGGACATAGGCCTCCGCATCCCGGAAGCCCAACGCGATGGCGCCATCGAGATCCTCCAGGGCGTGCTCGAAATCATCCAGGGCGAGGTGCACGCATCCTCGTGTGAGAAGGGCCCCAGGGCTGGCGCCACCGAGCTCCATCGTCCGGTCGAGGTCGGGCAGGGCCCGTTCATATTCATCCATGACAAAGAGGATCGCCCCGCGCTGGAAGTACGCGTCGGCGGATAGTGGATCCAGCTCAATGGTTCGCCCCAAATCCTCCAGGGCGCGATCAATCTCTCCCAACAACATGTGGGCCGTTGCCCGATCAAGATACAACTGCGGGTCTCGTGGATCCTTCTTCAGGGCACGGTTGGCCTGGTAAAGCATCCTCTTGAGTTCTCGGCGACTGGGTGGTCGCCCACTCTGACTAATAGCCTTCGGACGAGCCATCTTTTCCCCCTTGTCATGCCATGTAGTGTGGCGTGGCTGTATTCGCTCTGTATTTGGTGGACGCATGATAGCAGGGATAAGGATTGTAGTCAAGGATGTGAACCAGCCGGCATTGAGGATTTGTGAGATTCGTTTATTCGTGCCATTCGTGATCAGTAGAAGCCCACTTGACTTTCGTACCTGAACATCTCGGCTACCGCAGAGAGCCACTCGACGAATGAATGTCACCGGCTGAAGATGAGAAGTCCCCGCAGGGACTGGCTTGTGCAATGGGATTCAGTGCCTGCGGGCATGATTCAGATTCAGCCAGGGATTTCAATCTTTGGCTTCTTCTCCTACAGGGCAGCCAGCAGTCCCCGCACACGCTGCACGAAATCCCCCGGCTTCAAGACGGTGACGTCCGGGTGCCCGGGTCGGAAGTGGCGCACATTGAAGGTGACCAGCCACGAGCACTCCTCCCGAACAGCAACCACCAGGATCGGCAAGTCCTTGGCGTCGGCCGCTCCCTCGTATGCAGGCAGGTCATCCGGGCAGGGATCGGGAACCAACCGCAGGCAACGGCTGACCAGCAGTCGAAACGCGGGGAGCGTCTCGGGGAGCTTCTCGTCCAGGTTACGCTCCGCCTCAGTGACCACCTGCCGACTGGCAATGGCTTCAATCAACGTGATCTCTGCCATGCGCAGTATGGTAAGGCTCGCGCCGTGCTCGCTGGGCGAAGCTGCCCCCGCGAAGAGTACATCTGCATCCACGAAGACGCGGGGTCTACGATGGCTGGCTGGACTCATAGGTCTCCCTGTAGTAGCGCTCGCGCTGCTGGCGAAGACTCTTCAACAGTTCCTCCACGCTCAAGCCGGCCTCAAGTCGAGCTTTCTCGATCTCGCGGGCTAGCTCAGGCACCATCGGCACCATCGGTGTCAGCACGAAGATACCGTCCAGGTCCAGCACCCGGTACGAGTCGCCCTCCTGAATGCCGTATTTCTGCCGCAGTTCCGCCGGCAGCGTCACCACACCTCGCTTGCGAACCTGAAGTGTTTCGCTCATGGGCTTACCTCCTTCTGATTATCAGCCTGAATATCAGCATATACCGATAATCTGCATCCCTAGTATATCATGGAATGGGGGCAGATGCAAGGAACACTAAGGCTGAAACCTCGATCTAAGCACTCCAAGGACGCTAAAGCGCCCTGATGCTCAAGAGCAGAAAGCGCGTTTTCAGCCGCTTAGCCTATTGCTCTAGCTACAGGCGTCCGATTCCCTGCTAACTGGTCGAATTCCTGTCCTGGAAAAGCATTGTGTCTTGTGGTATAATAGGTTCACAGCGCAACCCCATTCCGGCGGCACAGGGTCGCCAGCGTGACACGTACGGTCCTGCATGAGCCACCACATCATGATGAAAGGCCAAAGGCATATGAACTCTGAACCAATCGCCGCGAAGAGTCTGACACACTCCATCACTCAGGTCGCCAAGAAAGCCCGCTCTGAGGAGGATCTGCGTGTCGGTGTTGAGAAAGCCCTGGGCACCACGCTGGAGGCGCTGGGGCTGTCAGCCACCGCAGAGTACGAGAAGACCACCCTCAGCGGCTCCGCCGATGCCGTCTACGGGCACGTAGTCATAGAATACAAACGCCCTGGCCGCCTGGCCGAAAAGGATTACCCCTCTAAGCTGGCCGGGCAGCTCTCCAGGTATCTGACAGACCTGGCTCGCTCCGCTGGCGACCCAGGCAAACAGGTGCAGGCGCTGGAGAAGATGATCGGCATTGGCATGGACGGAGAGCAAATCCTGTTCCTGCGGTATTCCTCAACGGGGCGGAAACGTGAGTCCCCGCTGGCAGCGCTTCGCGGGAGCCAGACGACCTTCTTGGACGTGGAGGGTCTCAAGGGCGGTTTCCAGGTGGTGGGACCGGTGGCGGTAGGCAGAGAGAGCGTAGAACTGCTACTGCTCTATCTGCGCTCGCTCTCACGCAAGCCGCTCACGCCCGAGGCCCTGGCCGCCGATTTCGGCCCTCAGGGTGAAATCGCCCCCCGTCTGGTCAACGTCTTCTACAATGCCTTGCAGGCGCATCGCGACCATCCGAGGGTAGCCACCTTCTTCGACGAGTGGGACCGCATCTTCGGCATCGTCTACGGTGAAGAGCTGAGCAAGGCGAAGCAAGACGCACCCGAGCTAGCGGCCCTCTATCGGGCCACACCCAAAGCCAAACTCAAGCCCCTCTTCTTTGCCGTGCATACCTACTACGCCCTGCTGATGAAGTTCCTGGCCGTGGAGCTGGCCTCCCTGCAAGGTGGAGCGCTGGTAGGCTCTTTCGTTGCGGCCCTGCCCGCCATGACCGTGATGCAAGCCCGCTTGGAACTGACCAACCTGGAGAACGGCGGCACCTTTGCTCTGCTGGGCATCAACAACTTCCTGGAAGGCGATTTCTTCGGCTGGTACCTGGACGCCTGGACCGATGAGCTGGGCGATGGCATAAGAGCCATGGCCCGTACCCTAGCTGAGTTTGAGCCCGCAACCAGCACGCTGGAGCCAGAGCACACCCGCGACCTGCTCAAGAAGCTCTACCAATACTTGGTGCCGCGTAGGCTACGCCATGATCTAGGCGAGTATTACACCCCCGACTGGCTGGCGGAACGACTGCTCAATCAGGTGGGTTACAAGGGCGACCCTGAGAAGAGGCTGATTGACCCGGGCTGTGGCAGCGGCACTTTCCTGATCCTGGCCCTGCGGCGGTTGCGCGAATACTGCGCCGACCACCTGGTCCCGCCCGCCGAGGTGCTCGACGCCGCGTTGCACAACATCGTGGGGTTCGACCTGAACCCTCTCAGCGTCATCGCCGCGCGTACCAACTATCTGCTGGCCTTGGGCGACCTGCTGCGCTACCGAAGGGGGCCGGTGGACCTGCCGGTCTACATGTGCGACAGCATCCTCACCCCCACCGAACGGGCCGACATATTCGGCAAGAGCTATCGCCTCCATACGGTCGTGGGCGACTTCGACATCCCGGGCGAGACGGTGGCCGCCAGAGAGATGGGCGCCCTCTCGGCATTGCTGGAGAGTTGCGTGCGCGATCAGTACACGCCGGAGGAGTTCATGGCCCGCGCGTGGCGGGAGTTGACCATGAGCGAGGCCATGACCGAATCGGTCCTGGAGGCACTGTATCGGCGACTTTACCGCCTTGACGAGGAAGGGCGAAATGGCCTCTGGGCGCGACTGCTGAAGAACGCCTTCGCTCCGGTGCTGGTGGGGCAGTTCGATTTCGTGGTCGGCAATCCCCCATGGGTCAATTGGCAGAGCCTGAGTCCCGAGTACCGAGAGGCGACCAAGAGACTTTGGGTAGACTACGGCCTGTTCAGCCTGAAAGGCCACGCCGCTC
>JAKLPW010000041.1 GCA_022013675.1 Anaerolineae bacterium
GTTTCGAGCACGAAAATCCTCTGGGGCATCTGGAGGCCGTAAACTCGGCGGGGGAGCTTTTGTCCCTACAGAAGGAGATCAGCCGCGTCAAGGTTGAGGAGTCGGTGAGGCAATACATCGTGCAGGTGGCGCGGGCCACCCGGGAGCATCCCTCGGTGGAGCTGGGGGTCAGCCCGAGGGGCACCCTTTTTCTCTACAAAACCTGCCAGGCCCTGGCCGCCATCCGCGGGCGGGATTTCGTCATTCCTGACGACGTCAAGCATCTGACCCCCCATGTCCTGACCCACCGCATCATCATCAATCCCCAGACCCGGCTGCGTGGCCGCACTCCTGAGGAGGTAGTGATGGAAGTCGTGAACTCGGTTCCGGTACCGGTGGAGAAGTGAAGCGAAGGGGTTAGAAGAAGGTGATGACGCTCAGCCAGTCGGCGTCAATCTTTTGGAACTGGACGTCGTTGGTGACGATGTTGGGGCAGCAATTCCCGCTACTTGCAATTTTCTGCTTTTCGTATGAGGCATTGGCACCTCCAGGCGTATTTGGAGACAAGGGGGCTCGAAAGAGCGCTGAGGACTTGGAATGTTGTTGGCCCCGGCCAAGAAAATGGGAGAAAAAGACATGCCAACTCCCTAGCTCCCCAAAGAAAAGCGCACGCCAGGCATGGCAGTACAGAAGAGCTAGGGAAATAGCTCCTCGCTTCTGTTCTCGTTGACAGGCAGAGCCGACCTATGTCATTCAAGATGAGTCATTGAAGATCACCAGACCTTCAACCTTGTAGCCGTGAAGCAACGCCTTGTAAATGCTCTCCATGGAATCAAACTCCAGGCTGTAGAACAGCGCCCGCACGTGGTCCCACAGGCCTCTGCGGCTGCCCTCTTTGTTCAACACCGCTTGGAATAACCGGCAAGCCAGTTGCTGAGCCTGGTCTACCAAAAAGGCCAACATCATCAGCAAGGCAAATACAACCGATAAGTTCTTCTTGCCATGACCAAAGTTGTGCTCAAAATGGTAGCCCTGATTCTTCAGGGTGTTGAAGGTCTCATTCTCTATCTTCCAACGCGCCCGCCCGCCACGCATGATTTGAAACACATTCGAGGGGGTCACGGTGAAATCGGTGATCCAACAGAAATGCTGGGTTCCCTTCTTCGTTATCTCCCAGTACTCCACAAAGTTCACCAACAGGCCTTGATTAGACTTGTTCAAAGGGACTCGATTGAGGAACCGAAACCGATGTTTCACCCCCACACCGTGAACCTCGAGCTCGGTCGTCTGTCCGGCCTGCTGTGCAGCCGCAACATGCTCAAACAGGAAGGGATGATCCCCTTCTTTAACCCCCAAAATGTAGTGGAGATTATGCTTTTCTAGTTCCCGCACGTGAGGCGCATTGGAGCTGAGGGCATCTTCGATCACAATCAACGGCAGGTGAGGATGGTCTTTCCGCAGTTGCACAAAGAAACGCTTGGCCGCATTGCGTTCACAATCATTTTTGGTCTCGCCATCCTGTTTGATGATCAACTCTGGGGCTAAGGGAATCACTTCCTTCAAGTCCGGATGCACAATCGCCGCCCCTAACATTTGATGATAGTAGGTCACTTCACCCGTTTTCTTGTTGACCTTCTCCAAACACGCATCACAATGTATCTCATTTGAGGAGAAATAGCCTGTGCCATCGAGAGAAAGCAGGTAACAGCCTTCCATGAACACAAACTTCTCCAACTCCTTGCCCCGTTGCAGTTCTCGAAAGACATCCTTGAATAACGGCTTGACCGCACTGGGATCAACCTCATCCACCGTCGTTCGCATTTGCGTGTCGCAGGGGATCTTCTCCAGGCCATACACTCGCTTCAAGTTGCCATCTGTCTTTCTACGCTTATCAAAGGCCAGCAAGGACGGATCTTTCAAGGAAAACATCGCAAAGGCCGACATCAACGAATCCGACAAGGAAATCTCGACCAACTCCGCCGCACGATGGTCCGCTATCTTCTCAAACCCAGTACGCAGTAACTTGAACAACCCGCTCGCTGACAGATGCTTTCGGATCTTCATGGTGGCACCCCCCTACATCGAAAGTTGGGCACAAATGGCGTCCTGCAAGCCGCCATCTGAGCCCTATGTTTACGAAAACTTGATCATATCATACACGAGTTATGCCTTAAGTCAAAAATGACACCGATACGTTGAAGGCCATGGTACAGAGCGAATGCACCCCTATATCTAGAGGATTGAAAACTGTCTACCCCAATATGTAGTGGTATGGCTGCCAGTAGCAACCTGCTTGGGGCTTACAACGCGACCTTTGCCTCTTTGCCTGCTACGCACGCTTGCGGTACTAGCGGGAATTGCTGCGTCGGGGTCAGACGGGGACAAGACATTCGACATCCCGGACGGGCTCTATTCTGGGTCGAAGACATGCACGGCCAATGATGCCCAACTGGCGGCCGGCAATATCAAGAGCGGGGTGGACATCTTCGGTGTGGCGGGGAGCTACGCGGGGA
>JAKLPW010000432.1 GCA_022013675.1 Anaerolineae bacterium
CGGAGAGATGTAGTTTAGCCCCTTGTGGGCGGCTTATAAGTGGCAAAATAGCTCAAAAACAGATAAAAAACGGGCACGAGGCCCTATGCTACAGGGTTCTCCGACAGGCTGCTAGAGGGGAGAGCAGTTCAGCGTCGTAGAATCGTTCTCGGGCTGCCACCGCTTCCTCGACCTCGTCTGCGGCGACCTTGAGCTGAGGCCCTGCAGCGATGATGGCCTCCAGGAGCTTCTGAGTCATGTCACCGTGTGGTGACTCTGTTGAGGGCGAACCCATCATCAAGCTGTCGAAGGCACTGAGCGCGTCCAACGCCGTCGTTCCGGCGGCACTAAGATTGTGAGCCATGTCGAGCATATCCGGCAAGGCTCTCAGAGTATCACCAGCGTAGGGAACCCAGCCCAGGTGGGGAGTGAGCACAAAAGCAGGGGCAAGATAGTGCTGAAGTGCGCCGAGGTCACTCTCGACGCCCTCCAACTCGGCGACAAGCGTCTCGCGTCCTTCCGATGTTACGAGGGTCAGGGGGTCTTCATCCAGCGCTGCCTGCAAAGCCTGGAGATGTCGTGCAAGGGATAGCGCCCGCTTCCCTATCGGCCACAGGATAGCGATGATGACTAGCGCCAACAGCAGAACAGCAAGCAACAGATACCGTCTTCGGTGCCCGATTGGCGGGCCTCCCTCGGCCGGGGCTTCATTGGAGCTCATTGGCATGGTGCTCAGTAGGCCCCTTTCCCCCTTACGACAGCGCCCACAGTCTTCCACAAGATTTGCAGGTCCAGCAGAAGGGAGTAGTGGCTGATGTAGTACAGATCATCCTCTGTGTGCAGATGCATAGGATTGTCGCTGCGGCCACCGATCTGCCACCATCCCGTGATCCCGGGCGGTACAGCGAAGCGCTTGCGCTGCCAGGGCTCGTACTCTTCTTCCACCACGAAGGGAAGCTCGGGCCGGGGACCTACCAGGCTCATCTCTCCCTTGAGCACGTTGAAGAGCTGAGGCAGCTCGTCGATGCTGGAACGTCGCAGGAAGCGGCCCAAGCGAGTAATGCGGGGGTCGTCCCTGTGCTTGAATACAAGGTTACCCTCTGAGTCGTGTCCCAGGACCGAGGAGAAACGCTTGTCCGCATCTACTACCATGGTTCGGAACTTGCACATATTGAAGCTTTATCTTTGATGTACTTAGTTTCTTTGTGCCTTTGTGGTTGGATTGGGGTTTTTTCAGTGAAGTCATCAATGATAGCTGTTCGCTGAAAGCTTATAGCTGACCGCTCTAACCTTCACACCATCTTTACGCTCTTTTCACGCCTTATTTACCCAAAACTCGGTGCCAAATGATATGATTCCCCTAAGGGAGAGAACGCCTGTCAAATGTCGAGAGTGCGCACATCATGGGCACATGCCCTTGTGCAAAAACCACCATATATGCAATATTTTCCGACACAATTGCTCAATTCATCATTCTGGGATGGGCAACGGGAGGAGATCCGAACCATGTCCGCTAAAAACACGTCCAGCAGAGACACAGCATCCCGCTTCCGGCAAGTGAGTATCTATATCCTAGCAGCCGCGCTGTCGCTTGCCGGGGCATTGCCGGCTCTGGGCGACGCCCCTCCCGGGTTGCCGTCCAGCTTCTGGGGCACCGTGGCGCTAGACGGAGGCAATGTGCCCGACGGCACGGTCATCTCGGCCTGGATCAACGGAGTGCAGTACGCCGAGACCGCGACTTTCACCAGTAGTGGGCAGTCGGTCTACACTATTGACGTGCCCGCTGATGACCTGCATACAGTGGGTGTGATAGAGGGCGGCGCGGACGGGGACGCGATCGTTTTCAAGGTTGGAGGGTCTGCAGCCGATCAGACTGTAACGTGGCAGGGGGAAACAAACAGCGATCTGAATCTGAGCGCTGTCACTGTTATCGCTTTCACGCCGACCCCCACGGCTACGCCGATGCCGAACGCCACACCAACGCAGACGCCTACCCGTCGAATCACGCCGACGCCGAGCGCTACATCCCCACCCGTAGTCCAGACCACAACCTATCAACAGGGCGTAGACGGCTACTGGGGCGTCACTGACACTCATATCGACTCTTGGAACCCGACGCGAAACTATGCCAACGAGGGAAAACTCATCGTGCGGCAGGGGGGAGTCAGATCTGCTCTGATCCGCTTCGATCTGAGCGATTTCCCAACCGGACATCAGGTCATTGAGGCCAAACTCAGCATGAACGTCTGCGATGCCAGCGCCACCAGGCCCATGCGCGCCTCGTTATACACTCTCAATCGCCCCTGGGTCGCCACACAGGCTACCTGGCTTCGCGCCAGCGATGCGGAGATGTGGGGCGCAGCAGGAGCAGAATCCGTCTCCGATGACCGCTCGGCAGAGGCAGTTGACAGCGTGGAACTGAGCTCTATACGGACCTGGTACCATTTCGATGTAACACAGGCAGTGCGACACTGGCTCGAGCACCCTGAGACAAACTACGGCCTGATCATCAAGGGTCACAGTAATGCCTCGGTCGAATATCGCCTGTTCA
>JAKLPW010000433.1 GCA_022013675.1 Anaerolineae bacterium
ACAGATCGTAGAACTTGCAGGCCTGGTAGATACTCCCCGAGACTAGCATTGCATTGCCGTGACCGCTCTGCAAGCGGTCCCTGATCTCCATGTCCAGCAGGATGTCGGCCACGATCTGTTCCAGCCGCGATTGCGAGCTAAGCACGCGCTGCATGGTGCCCCACCGCTGCTTGAGCTGGGCCAGGGCGACATCGTTCAGCCCTTTGGTCTTGGCCTCGAACCACTGGTCTATCTTCTTCTGCGAGGTGATGTTCTGATCGACGTCCCGGGCCTCGTAGCGCAAATCCAGCACTACCCTGTCCTTCACGGCCTGGTCATACTTGTAGGTGTGGATGTAGCTGCCAAAGACCTCGATGCTCTTCTGGTTGTCGGCCTTGAGCAGAGGAGTGCCGGTAAAACCGATGAACATGGCGTTGGGCAGGATTTGCTTCATGGCCTGGTGCAGCTTGCCCGTCTGGGTGCGGTGGCACTCGTCCACGTAGACGTAGATGTCGCCCTTGGCCTCAAAGCCCGGCGGCAGGCTGCGCTTCACCTCGTCGATGTAGCCGTCCACGTCACCTTCTTCCTTACCGGCGAATTTGTGGACTAGCGAACAGATCAGCCAAGGCGTGGCGGCGTTGAGCCTACCGATGAGGTCTTGACCGCTTTTGGTGCGATAGATCTTCTCGTTAACGCCCAGAAACACCTTTTCGATCTGCTCGTCCAGCTCAACGCGATCGGTGATAATCAGCACGCGGGCACCGGGCACGTGCTCTCGAATCCACTTGGCCAGCCAGACCATGATCAGGCTCTTGCCGCTGCCCTGAGTGTGCCAGATGATGCCACCCTCGCGCTGGCGCACCCGCTCCTGCGCGGCCCGCACGCCGAAATACTGGCTATGGCGGCAGATCTTCTTCACCCCGGCGTCGAAGACGACGAAGTCGTGGATGATTTCCAACAGGCGTTCCTTGCTGCACAGTTGGGTGAGGTGCCGGTCCAATGGCGACCGTAATGACGCACGTAGAGACGCAAAATCTTGCGTCTCTACAACAACAACCGGTTCGTTCCACGTCAGGTAGTACTTCTCCGGGGTTTCGATGACGCCGTAGCGCACTCCCTCGGTGTCGTTGCCCGCCATGACCAATTGCACGGTGCCGAAGAACGATTGGATGAACATCCTTTCCTGGTTGTCCAGATTCTGGCGGATGCCCTCGCTGACCGAGACAATGGAGCGCTTCAGCTCCAGAACGCCCAAGGCAATGCCGTTCACGTAGACCACTACATCGGGCCGCTTGGTGTGTTCGCCGACGACGGTCACCTCTTCGGCGATGGCGAAGTGATTGTTGAGGGGCTTCTTCCAGTCGATCAGCCAAACGGTCTCTGTATTTTCCCCCGCGTCCGGTTTGACCGGCACCCCGTAGCGCAACAGGCCATAGACCGCCTTGTTGATGTCGTACAAGCTCTTGGATTGATCTCCGGCCGTCTTGTCGAGCTCGTACAGGGCTCGCTTGATGAGCGTCTCACTGTAGCCCTGCCGCCTAAGAAAGGCACGCAGGTACTTCTCTTCGATATTGCTGTTGCCCTCGCGGTCTTGCCAGTCGCCCAGGTAGTCGTATTGCAGGGTTTCCTGGAACAGTCTGACGATGCGGTTCTGGGTGATGCGTTCGCGTTGGCCGACGTTTATCATTAGGCATCCCCTCGGGGTTGAATCGTCGTTGTAGAGACGCAAAATCTTGCGTCTCTACGTGCGTCTCTACGACAACGACGTATAATATCTATCCTCTTCCCATCTCTGTGGGTTTTCGTAGATGTATTCTCGGATGCGTTCGTATTCGCCCGCGTTGCGGATGACGTGATCGTGATAACGCGCCTGCCATTCGAACACAATGTCATGTTGGCGGGCAAATTTGGTGACGCCGATTTTGTACCCGCGCACGATGGACGCAAGGTTTTTGGATTGGGGGCCGAACCGGTTTGGCCCGTCGCCACCGCCGCCATCGGGTTTGTCAATGATGATGATTCCGTGGACGTGGTTGGGCATAACAACGAACCCATCCAACACCACGAATGGGAAATGGTCAGGAATAGCAACCCAACAACCGGCAGCCGCCTGGCCCAACGGGGTCAGGATCACTTCCCCGTTGACAACCTGGCCAAAACAGTGGGTGCGGTCGGCGATGCAGATAGTGACAAAATACGCGGCATTGGTGCCATAATCCCACACCGCCCAGCGCGCGCTGGGAATGCGATATTTGCCCTTGAATTTGTCCATGGCATCCATCCTGTTGCGTGACTGTAACCGTAACCACCATCGTGCAACCGTATAATCGTGCGATCGCGTGATCCTGTGACCCTGTGATCCTGTAGAGACGCAAAATCTTGCGTCTCTACTTGCGTCTCTACGCCTGCATCATGCCCTGTATGAGGGCGCGGGTCTTTTCGGCGCGATCCTGCCAGTTGCCCAGATAGGTATACCCCAGACTCTCGAACAGCCTGATCACACGGTTCCGGGTTGCGCGTTCTCTCTGTCCTACAGTGATCATGTTATGCCTTCATCAATTGGAAACTGATCTGGTAACGGTAGAAGTCGATATCCGGCACCATTACCAGTGCCCTCCGGATTCTCTGGTCGTCCTCCATAGCAATGATGACGCCTTTTACGCTCTGGTCGACCTCCGCTAGTTCCTCTTTCACATAGCCCATGTATCGAAGTATTTGCCCCACGACCACATCGCTGGCCCGTCCCTTCTTTAGCTCCACTATCAACAAGGTCTTCTTGTCTTTGCTGATGGCGAGAATGTCGATACGGCCTGTGTCGGTGGGGTACTGCTGACCGACGTACTCGCCATCGTCTTCGTAGATATCGTATTCCCTGGCAAAATCGGTCTGCACCCAGTTCTGGATCAGAAAATCCTCCAGGTGTTTCTCCATTGCAAAGGCCGAAGGGTCTTCAATTGTCTCGTCCGTGGAAACCAGTATGGGTTCAGAAACGCCGGCGATTAGGTTTTCGATCTCCTTGTAGTAACCAGTGATGTTGCTGACGGTACCAGGTGCACCCATGGCTCTCCTGAGTTCCTCACTCATGTCGGCGCGGTCAACGGTTTGGTCGAACCACCGCACTGAGCGACGGTGCGGTAGAAAGCCTCCCGGTTGGTAAGCATAATCTCCGTTGACGCCGCCTACGTGATAGTGACCCTCACCATCGTGGCAGAGCACGATATCATCCCGCTTGATGCCCTTGGAGGCTGTCCACACGGCACCACAGGCCAGCCTGGCGGCGATCTTCGTTTTCCCCGGGCGGTCTGCCAGATAGATGGGGATGAACTCCCGGTTGAAGGTGCGCCATTCTTCCGGCAGCTTACCGGTTAAGTCCTGATGGATACCATAGTCTACGCCGACAAAGTTCCCGGTGATGCACTCCTGCGCATGCATACTCTTCTTTCCCAACATGATTCGATAGTACTGTTTCATAGTCTCCTCAGATCAATCGGATTCTTCCTGTCAGTAATTCCTGCATCATGCCCTGCTTCAGGGCGCGGGTCTTGTCGCGCCGGCGCTCCAGCGCGGCAATCTCGGCGTCCATGTCGTCTAATGTCCCCACGATAGCTTCCTGAAGTTCAATTGCAGGCATTGAGAACGTGAACTTCTCCATGTCTGATCCATATAGATGATAAACGGTCGTTCCTGTGACCAACTGCATGACTTGGTCCCGTGACAATCGGATCACGTAGCTGAGGAAGGAACCATTAAGCTGATCTTGAGATGCGCGAATCACGAGGATGTCACCACCAAGGATCACTTGGTCTTGGAGTATGCAGCTCGCTGTAGCCAAGCCATTGGGCGTCACATCTGATGTTGGCATCAAGACGTCATTTGCAAGCGAACGAAAGACTCCTGTTCTGGTGTTCGTGCGGCTATGGACCCGATTGATGCTTTCAGGGTATTTGGTGAACAATTCACCATAATGAATGCACGGCTCCGCTCCAAACGGGTCTAGTTCGCTCTTTGCAAGTCCCTTTCCCTTATGAAATGAGGCCATGTCCCCAAGACGCTTCTCAGCCCATCCGGCCTTTGGGCGGAGCAATTCCTGCACCGCGCCTTGCTTGATGTCGCGCTTCTTGGCGATGAGCTTGTCCAGCGCGGTGATGAGCGCATCCACGTCACTCAGGACGCCGGCGATGGCGCGTTGTTCGGGGAGGGGGGGCAGAGGGGACAAGTATTTGCTGGACCATGCCCTTTGATATGCCATAGACTGATATGCCTGTGGCGATTCTGATCAATTCTTTCTTGAAGCATGGAATGTACTGCATATGGCCCTTGAAACCATCAGCCAATACTTCTCTGTTCCCACGAAGTAGCAACGTATGTAAACCTGCAACGACCTTTCTTCCCGTAGCATTCCTTATTTCTATGCTCGCTCCAATTCCTTCGTAGTCTTCTGAGGCATCCGCCATCACCAAGTCACCGTCTTCGAGAAATGGTATATTCGGCAAACGATCCTCTTGAATCAGTGGGATATCGTCGCTCTCGCAATGCAAGAAAGAGTTCCACTTGGTATGGATATCGCCGTAATGAATGTACTTGACATTGCCATCTCTTGAAAGGTCGCTTCTCGAATTACTCGCCGTCTGCAAGAACAGAAAGGCATCCTTCAGCCTCTTCACCTCCCAGTTGTTAGGAATCACCCCCACCTCAGTCCGCTTGTACCCCGGCCTCACTTCCATCAGAAGCCCATCCTTTCCAGGTGCGCGTCCACCTTGTCGCTCAAGGCCTCCACTTCCTCGGCAAGTTGCGGCAGGGGCGCGGCATACCGTTCCGCCAGCGCCACAATGCGCCCGGTCAGTGCCTGGGAAATGCGGTCGAGTTCGGTCTGCACACCTGTGGCGAGGGCCATCAGCCACTTGTCGTCCACCACCAGGGTTCTGACTTCTTCCTCGCTCAGGGCTGCGTACCTGTCGGCCACCTTGGCGCCCAGTGCCTTCTGAGCCTGCCGGATGGATTTGCCCGCCTGGGATTCCTGGTCCACCAGGGCCAGGTAGGCTTCCAGCGCCTCCGTCTCGTCAGCATAGTCGCGGTCACCCTGAGTCTCCTTCAGGCGCGCTTTCAAGGCGGCCTTGCAGATCTTGCCCCTGTCGTTCACCACCTCTTCCAGTAGGCCATCCTCTCCGCCGTGCTCCTCGGCCATCTCTTCCCGCTGGCGACCGACGGCCGCCTTCTTCGCTGCCAGGGCTTCGGTGGCCTCCTGTTCGGCGCCGTAGTAGCGGCTGATGACCAGTTGCGCCGGGATCAGGTCGCCGTTGGCCCGCCAGCCCTCCACTGCGATCATGTAGACGTCGTCCTGCATGGTGTTAGTCCAGTAGTTCATCAGTTGCTGGTAGACATCGTACTTGTCGATCAACGATGGTAGAGACGCAGAATCCTGCGTCTCTACGGCAAAGGCCTGCAGCAGGTCCTCGGACAACGCTTCGATCAGCGGAGTTGCTCGGCTGCTCTCGGCAATGCCCCTAAGTCGCCCCATGTTGTCCGCCTTCCACTTGTCAAAGACGATATTAACCCGCTGCGTGTAGCACGAGAACTCGGGATGAGCATAGATGGTCGCCTTGATCTCCCCGGCGGCCACCTTGAGCTGGCTGTACCCGGGCCGGGGTCCGTCTTCAAATAGCGCTCCCCTGAGTGTGGGGAATACCTCCCAGTATCGCGCCAGGTCGTCGATGTCGCGGTTGGGGATGCCTCCCAGCAGATGCGCCTCGATGTCCTGGGTGTCCTCGGGTTCGGTGCTGTTGATGTAGCGCGGGATGTTCAGGTTGTAATCCTGAGCCTCGATCTCCGCATGGCTCACCATGCGCGCATACCTGGGCCGTCGGGACGGTAGAGACGCAAGATCTTGCGTCTCTACGCGCGTCTCTACAACCTGCGTCTCTACGGTTGCGGCGGTGAACACATCCACAATCATGCGAATGTCCTGGTGGCGCAAGCGGTTCTTGTTACCATCCTTCATGAAACCCTTGCTGGCGTCGATCATGAAGATACCGGTTCGGCCAGGAGCGTTCTCCTTGTCGAGGACGATGATGCAGGCAGGGATGCCGGTGCCGTAGAAGAGGTTGGGAGGCAGGCCGATGATGCCCTTGATGTAGCCTCTGCGAATGATGTTCTTGCGGATTTTCCCCTCGGCGTTGCCGCGGAAAAGCACGCCGTGGGGCAGGATCACTGCGCCCTTGCCGGTGCTCTTGAGCGAGCGCAGGATGTGCAGCAGGAAGGCATAGTCGCCGTTCTTCCTGGGCGGAATGCCATACTCGAAGCGGCCATACAGGTCGTTCTCCGGGTCAAAGCCGTTGCTCCAGGCCTTAGTGGAAAAGGGCGGGTTGGCCACCACGAAGTCGAAGGTTTTGAGGCTGCCATCCGCATTCCGAAAGTGGGGGTTGGCCAGAGTGTTGTCCTGCCAGATCTCCGCCGTGGCGTTGTTGTGCAGGATCATGTTCATCCTGGCCAATGCGGTTGTCGCATTGTCCATCTCCTGACCGTAGATAGTCACACCTCTGGGTGCCTCATCTGCCGCCTTGAGCAGCAGCGAGCCGGACCCGCACGTGGGGTCGTAGATGGTCTGATCCTGCCTCTCGGCCTCATTGATGCCAATAACCTTGGCCATGACGCGAGAGACTTCCGCCGGGGTGTAGAACTGTCCCTTGCTCTTTCCCGATTCGGTGGCAAAGTGGCGCATGAGATATTCGTAGGCGTCACCCAGAATGTCATCGCCTTCCGCCCGGTTGCTGCTGAAATCGAGGCCCGGGTTCTGGAAGATACCGACCAGGTTCGAGAGGCGGTCCACCATCTCCTTGCCGCGGCCGAGCTTGTCGGGGTTGTTGAAGTCTGCGACATCGATCACGCCCTTGAGGTCGTTGGCCTCGGCAAGTTTGGCGATTATCTTGTTGATCTTGTCGCCAATCTCCTTGTCCCCCTTGAGGGCCACCATGTCGGCAAACCCTCCGCCTGGGGGGACTTCGATCAGTGCTCCAGGCTGGCCGGCGTATTTGTCGGAGACGTACTTGACGAAGAGCAGCACGAGTACGTAGTCCTTGTACTGCGAGGCATCCATCCATCCCGCCCCGGAGTTCGTCGCAGCTTTGCCAGAGCGAGCTGTAGAGTTCGGTTTTCTTGATTGCCATTCTTGGCTTATCCTCTGGTTCTCTCTCGTATTTGCTTCAAAATGCGGCTACGTTCTTCGATTCCCCCAGGTGAGATCATTCTTGCCCCGATCATTCCAGAGTGACCATCTCCCGGCAATTGCGCAAGCGTGCTTCGTTGTAGCTGGGGCTTCTGTCGGGGTCGACGTTGCGGGCAAAACGATCGACCAGGTCGAAGATGGCCTGTGGTGCAGCAGTCATGCGTCATGTCCCTCTATGTCCAGCCAATGGTGACGGCTGGTCTGCAACGTGCGTGGGTGAACGTGTTGTTTATGTATTATAGCACGCGAAGGAGGGAATTGCAACGGGGGGTGACAAAGACAAGACCTTTAGGGTTTTCTGGAACCCTAAAGGTCTCCTCAACCGAATCAACCCCCGCACCGTCTGTTCACGGCGGTGCGGGCACACGCCCGTGCGCGCGCTCTTGTCCCCTCCCCTGTGCGTGCCCTTCGCACGAGGGAGGGTCAGGGAGGGGGCCTGCCAGCCCGCGTCAGGCAGGGAAGATTCTAGGCGACCACCTGGTATATGACCGGCCGATACCGGGGCTCCGGAATCGCTTTTCCCTCAGCGTGAGCCGCCTCAAGCCAGGCCTCCTTGGCGATCTCGACTTGCTTCAGTGCCTCCTCGGGCGTCTCCCC
>JAKLPW010000434.1 GCA_022013675.1 Anaerolineae bacterium
GAGGCTGAGACGAAGAAAGGTGGCACCACGAGAAGGCGCTCCTCGTCCTTTCAAGGATGAGAAGCGTTTTTTGCTTGGCCTAGAGCTGCGAAGGAGGTACGCGATGATTGACATCAAGCTTGTGCGCGAGAGGCCTGACATTGTGCGCGAATCTCTCGCCAAACGCCATACTACCGCCCCGGTGGATGATATCCTTTCTCTGGACGAGAAGCGACGGACGTTGCTCAGTGAGACCGAAGTGCTGCGCGCGCGCCGGAATGTAGTGTCCAAGCAGATCTCGAGGATGAAAGATGATGGGGAACGTCGGGCACTCATTGATGAGATGAGGGAAGTGGGAACCCGCATCATGGCTCTCGATGCAGAGTTGCATGTGGTTCAGTCCAATCTCACGACCGCGCTGTTGCAGGTGCCCAATATGCCGCATCCTGACACCCCCGTGGGAGCCGATGAGGGCGAGAACGTGATCGTTCGCAGTGAGGGCACACCGCGGGAGTTCGATTTCGAGCCGCTGGCCCATTGGGACCTGGGTCCCGCGCTTGGCATCATTGATTTTGAACGAGGTGTCAAGCTCTCTGGTACTCGTTTCTACGTCTTGAAGGGCCTCGGCGCAAGATTGCAGCGTGCGCTCATCGCCTGGATGCTTGAATTACACACGAACGAGCATGGTTACACAGAGGCGTATCTTCCATTCGTGGTCAAGGAGGCCTGTATGTGGGGTTCTGGCCAACTTCCCAAATTCAGAGATAATCTGTATCGCGATGTGGAAGATGACCTCTGGCTGGTGCCCACGGCGGAGGTTCCCCTGACCAATCTGCATCGCGACGAGATCCTGGCAGCCGATGATCTGCCGATTAAGTATGCGGCGTATACGCCTTGCTTCCGGCGTGAGAAAATGTCGGCAGGCAAGGATACTCGGGGCATCAAACGCGGGCATCAGTTCGATAAGGTCGAAATGTACAAGTTCACCCGGCCGGAGGATTCGGACGACGAGCTTTACACTATGCTGGACAACGCCGAAGAGGTCTGTCGACTTCTGGGGATTCCTCATCGGGTGATGCAACTCTGCACGGGGGATTTGGGCTTCAGTGCGGCTCTGTCTTTCGATGTGGAGCTGTGGTCCCCTGGGTGCGGAGAATGGCTGGAAGTCTCTTCTTGCAGCAACTGTACCGATTTTCAGGCTCGGCGAGCTAACGTTCGCTACCGTCCGAAACCAGGGGAGAAGCCAGAGTTCGTCCATACCCTGAACGGATCCGGCCTGGCGCTTCCTAGGGTCATGATCGCAGTCATGGAGAACTATCAGCAGAAGGATGGCAGCATCCTGATACCGGAGGTGCTGCGACCCTACATGGGGGGGATAGAAGTCATCCACTGATCGCTCTGCCTCCCCGGGAATGGCACCGTGGGTGGGGCAGAAAGGTGCACGGGTAGAGTGGGCTGATATCGTGTTTCAGGGGGTACTCGTCAGCTTTTCTTTTCCAGGCTGGGTTCAGCGCTCCATCTTCCACTCATCCCGCAGAACCACGCGCGGCACCTGCTGTGGTGCGCCGTGGATAATGGCGTGGCGGAACACGCGCCAGGTAGAGATGCCGTACTCCTGCCGCAGGTCCTCGATCTGCTCTTCGATCTGCGCGCTGATGCGGGAGGGCCCTTCTGGCTCCAGCAGCCTCCCATCCGTTGGGCAGCTCCATGCCTTCTCGCACAGGCATGTGACCACGATGCCCTCGTCCATTAGTTCCCAGACCCGCACGGCGATTTGCTTCTTTCCCTTCGTCAGTACGTAGGCGGTCACTATGGGCGCGCCAGGATCGACATATACCTCAATCTTGTGAAGGGTAGGTGTGCGTGGCTTCTTCGTGACGGGGCGGCGTGCTCTGCGAGTGGCACGCGCAGCCGTCTTGAGTTTCCCCTTCGCGCTGTTCTGTCTTCCCCTGGGGGGGAGGGGAGGGGCAGGCTTTTCCTCCACCTTCTCGACTGGAGGCGGGGCGGCTTCGGGAGGCTCAAGCGGAGGCAACTGGACGGGCTTGCCATCGGCGGCATGACACAGTCCCACGTGCTCGTGGCAGGTGGATC
Source organism: Anaerolineae bacterium (assembly GCA_022013675.1). Lineage (GTDB taxonomy): Bacteria > Chloroflexota > Anaerolineae > JAKLPW01 > JAKLPW01 > JAKLPW01. Next base: position 2,071 of record JAKLPW010000434.1, read on the forward strand.
GCTCGCAGGTCTTGCAGCGATTCAGACTGTGCGCGCACACCGGACGGTCGCATACTGCGCAGTGCTTGATCTGGTCGGCGCACAAACGGCAGTAGATCCGCTTGCAGTCCACGCACTGTTCCGGCAGCAGACACTGTTCGTGCACCAGGTGACCGCCAGCGCAGAGCATCAGCCGTGTTGCTGACCGCCCGCACACCTCGCAAGCCAGCGGCTCGATGCGATGGAACAAGGGGTCCCAGATAACTGTGCGCTCTACCTTCGCCGGGCGGTTCGCGATCTTCACAGGGAGGAGTATCTTGGGCTGACCGATGACCTGGAGGTTGATCAGTTCAAGCTCCGCGCGCAAGTGGTACTTGGCTTCGATATCAGCCAGTTTCGCCTCCCGCTCGGCCTGCGTAGCGGTCAGCTTGTCCTCCAGCGCAGCCCGGCGCGCAGGGTCTGTGCTGCGCTGGAGACGATGCTGCAGGTCGTGGGCTATGTCGTCGTAGTACCCGGTGAGGCGGGACCCATCGAGTTCCAGGTGACGGGCGGCACGGCGGCGCAGCGTCTCCAGCGGCTCTGCCAGTTCATCCAGGGCGGCGTGAGTGGCCCGCTCTAGCAGTCCGTCCAGCACTGCCCTGCTTAGTGGCGGATTCCCTGGCAACCAGCGCACCGGCGCGGTAGGGAGGTGACCCGAAGTCGGTTCTTCCTCCAACCGCGCAATCTGTTCGGCGTCGGCCAGCTCGGGGACGACGAATCCGGCCTGTGCGTCCATTACGACTGAAACCAGTCGCTCGCGTTTCTCGTCGGTGATCAGTGCGGCTTTGAAATTGAAGCGCACGTAGTAGCAGAGTGCCGCTGATTTGCTTTTGTGCGGCACATCGGTCAGGCGAGCATTGGGGAAGGCCAAGGTCTGGCGGGCCAGCGTGAGCAGCCCGCGCTTGTCGAGCCGGACGTCGTTGATGTAGGCTAGCACACAGGTGCGCTCGGCGCGGATCTCCTCCATCAGCTTCTCCAGTAGCGGATGGCCGTAGCTTACTATGTTGACATCCTCCGTGGCGGCCGTCTCCGCCGGGACCTCGTCGGCAAAGGCCAGACGCTGGTAGGCGGGCACGTTCCAGCGACGTGCCGCCTCGTCGGGTAGGAGCACCTCGTAGACACCGTAGGCCGGTGGCTCGACGATGCCTCCGGATCGGCGGAAAACGTTCAATACGAAATCAGCCAGTTCGCTCATTCGGTTGTAAAATCCTCCCCGAACAGCGCCTCGTCGTACTCGCGAGTGCGTTGATAATCCTCTCGGGCCCGGACCAACGCGCCACCGAGCTGCTCGAAGCCAGGCGCTGCCTGATCCGATGTGTGGGCTTGTGTCCAGATGTCCAGCACGATCTCCTCAAAGCCGCGCTCGTCCTCCAGATGGCCCAAGATCATGTCCATCTCGCCGATGACCAGTTCAAACATGTTCAACTTGCGGTCGAGGATCTCCAGGATGTAGTCCTCCACCGTGCCTTCGGCCGCAAGGTTGAAGATCCTGACCGGCCGGGTCTGGCCGATGCGATGGATGCGCCCCACGCGCTGCTCGATGCGCAGCGGGTTCCAGGGTAAGTCGAAGTTGAGCATAGTGCGGCAGAACTGGAGATTGCGCCCCTCGCCAGCGGCCTCGGTCGAGAGAAGTACCTGCGCACTCTGCTCGAACTGCCTGATCACCTCGTCCTTCTTTACCCGCGAGAGTTGGCCGTGGTACACGACGGAGTCCACCCCTGTTCTGCTTAGGAGGTCCTCCAGCAACTCCAGCGTGGCGCGGAAATGGGTGAAGATGATGAGCTTCTCGTGTCTGTCGGAGGCCAGTTGCGGCAACAGGATCTCCTCGAGCGCCTTTCCCTTGGCCCAGGCCTGGATGTCGTTGGCGCGGTTGGCTAGGACGAGTAGTCGCTCTCGATAAGTGGACGTGTCAGAACGCTCGGCCAATCTCATCAGGGTTGGGCGAACGGCAGCCGGGGAACTGCCGATCTCGCGCTGAAGAGTGCGTAGGGTGAAGCGGTGGGCAGCGGGGAGCACTGCTTCTTCGTCACTACCTTTACGATCCTGTGCTTCTGGTGCTGCCATAGCGCGGATGGATCTACGCACGAGATTGCTCACGTCATCGTAAAGCGCCTGTTCATCGGGTCCCAGGCGCAGGCGGACGGTGTGAGCGCGACGAGGCGGCAGTTGTACTCCTACTTCTCCCCGTGCATGGCGTACCATCACGTCTGCGAGGAGTTCGCGCAACCGGCCGCGGTTCTTGGGCAGGCGGGGGTCGCCCTGGACAATGAAGCGGTGACGGAACTCA
>JAKLPW010000435.1 GCA_022013675.1 Anaerolineae bacterium
AATTGTTGTACCCCTAACCCTTGTCCTGGTGGTGCTGGTAACACTTGTCATTAGCGCGCCAGGCCTGTCCCAATCGCCACCGCCACCTGCACTTGAAAAACTCCGACAAGATGCTGGCGGCGAGGTGGAGATCACTTGGAACCCACTCACAGACACTCCCAGCTTCATTCGCGGACGCATTCCTCTCTCGGCAATAGGTTTGACGACTGAAAGCAAGCCAGCAACCATCGCCCTCGCCCTGGCTGATCGCTACGCCAATCTCTTCGGAATCAAGCAAGCCTCACGTGAACTGAACATCGTCGAGGATGAAGTAGATACTCTAGGGATGAGGCATGTGACGCTGGCCCAGGTGTATGAGGGCGTTGAGGTCTACAATGCCTACATGAAGGTACACTTGAGCGCAGACAGCCAAGAGGTAGTGGCCGTCAGCAGCGGCTTCGTGCCCAACATCCGATTGACAGACACGCAACCCCGCATCAGCGCGGATCAGGCCCTGGCAGTGGCCCGCAAGGAACTGCCGAACGGCAACTTGCTTTCTGAGTCGAGATTGGTGGTGTATCCCGGGGCGGGCGAAGGCTCTCCTGGGGCATCAGCCAGGCTGGCCTGGATGGTGGAATTGCGGGATGATTCCGTTCCTGCACGGAATGTCTACTTCGTGGACGCCATGACTGGTAGCATGGTGGATGTGTTACCGCGTCTCTATGATATCGTGGAGGAGCTGAGCCTAGAGGAGTTAACCGAAAGGGCTAGCACGATTCTCATCGGTCAAGTTCTTAGTCAGACCAGCCGTTGGAACTCAGACAAGACTCTCATTGTCACCGACGTATCCATCGCCGTGGAAGGTTCAATTAAGGGCTTGTCTCCGGATAGGTTTGTTCTGGAGGTCCCTGGTGGTGTCGTCGACGATCGCCGCCTTATCGTCTCTGACACGCCGACCTTCTTCGCTGGTGAGACCGTTATCCTCTTCTTGCGAGGACCAGACTTCCCGGGTTTTCGCCTCGTCGGCTGGCGACAAGGCGAATTTGCCGTGCATAACGGTTTTGTCGTCCAAGAAGGCGAGCAGCCAATACATGTAGAGGAATTTGTTGGTCGGATCCGGCGGATCATGGGTGAGTCAGGCCCACTTCCACCCGACTTAGTTACCCTCGTGAGCCGTCTCGCTGCCAGGACAAAAGGCACGGATGGGGTGAACCTGCAGGCTGTGGTGATTACTAGGATCACCCCTGACAATGGTCCGGCCCATGCTGATCAATTGGACTCCTCTGGCTGCGCCAGCGACAGCACTCGCATTACCATCTCTGGCTCTGGATTCGGCTCAACTCAAGGCGCTAGTTATGTTCGCTTCTGGCAGGAAGGTTCCACGTACTACAATGCATGCGTTGAATCATCATGGAGCGACATCCAGATCGTAGCTCGCGTCCCCGGCCGAGTGAGCAGCGGCAATGTTGTTGTGGTTGTGGGGGGTGTCACTTCCAACGCCAAGTCGTTCACGGTAACTTATTCCTATGGTGGGGGCAAGTGGCCTGCCGGCGGTTACCCTCAGCCTATGTCTGAGCAATACTTCGTCAATCCAAACACTGGCGACATACCGGGGACAGACGAACTGTATGCCGTCCTAGCTGCGGCCGCAACTTGGAACGCTGCTGGGGCAAACTTCCAGTTCCGTTACGACAAAACTATCGACATGACCGGCGCAGCAGACGATGAGGCGAATGTGATCTCATGGGTGAACTACGACACCGGTTCGATCGCCACCAACTACGCATGGGCGGATGTTTCGGATCTACACAGGATCACCGGGTTTGACATTGTGTTCAATGACTTCTCCTTTGCCTGGGATACAGACGGTAGCGCCCTTAAGATGGATGTGCAAAACACTGCCACTCACGAACTTGGTCATTCCCTTATGCTCCTCGACCTCTATGGCGATGATGACAGCGACAAAACCATGTATGGGCGTATCGGCACATGGTCTAGTATCGTCGGTGAAACCAAGCAGCGAACTCTGGAATCCGACGACATCGCGGGAATCCGATACATCTATGGAACTTCGCACAGTTGCCCTACCGGCCAATTCCTCGTAGAGTTCTATGATAACCGCGCGTTTACTGGCAATTCCACATCTTGGCTTTGCGAGCGGAGTCCCATTCACTATTACTGGGGTACTGGCGGTCCCGGCCAAGGAGTAGGTAACGACAACTTCTCTGTGCGATGGACAGGACAGTTCACTTTTAGCCAGGATACCTATACTTTCGTTGCGGTGGCTGACGATGGAGTAAAAGTATGGGTAGACGGGTCTCTTCTCATTGACGCGTGGCACGATAATCTGTTGCCCTTGGTACGTGAGTACAAAGAGACGCGTGCTATAAGTGCCGGCCAGCACGAGGTGAAGGTGGAGTACTATGAACATACGGAAAAAGCCGCGGCCCATCTACGCTGGACGGGTCAGAACACGGATCCCGATGATAACCGGGTGATCTCCTTCGGGGATACGTTGTGGGGAGGGTTGGAGCCTGTCTTGGACGAGGACCAATACTTCTTCGACGTTACCGGCGCTGATGTGGGAAAATACGTAAGAATCTCAGTCCAGAAGAGCAGTCTTACGCAGCAGTTGGAGAACTTCGCTGTAACCCTGCGAAGGCCTGACGGCCAATTGGTAGCAGGCAAGTTCCAGATTCAAAGCGTAGCCGTTATGACTGCGACCCTGTCTCAGAGCGGACGCTACACCATCATGGTCGGGATGTCAGACAAAACTGGAGTATATGGTTTGAGACTGGGCCTCCCTGAACCTGTGGCCGGGCGCAACCGAGACACCTATGACGCCGATCACACCTTCAGCCTGCCCGGCAGATTGGCACGTACTGAGGGACAGGGGCCGACAGGTGACCGGGACATAGATAATGCCCATGACTTTGCGGGGGCCACGTACGATTATTTCAAGAATACCCACAATAGAAACAGCTACGATGGAGGGGGGGCGACCATGATATCCACCGCCAACTACGGTCGCTCCTATCAGAACGCCTACTGGAACGGCGAGCAGACGGTTTATGGCGACGATTTCCCGGTAAAGGACGTGGTGGCCCACGAGTGGACTCACGCTGTGACGGAGCACTCTGCCAACCTGGAGTACCGCTGGCAATCTGGCGCGTTGAATGAGAGCTTCTCTGATATCTTCGGCGCCATGGTGGATCGCGACGACTGGCTAATGGGTGAAGATCTGCCGCCTCACGTCCTGGGCGGTCGCGAGGCCATCCGGGATCTCTCCAATCCGCCACGCTTTGGGCAGCCCGATCACACCCATGATTGGGTGGAAACCTGCTCTGACAACGAGGGTGTCCACACCAACAGCGGTATCACGAACAAGGCTTACTACAACATTGCCACTGCTATCGGCAAGGACAAAGCAGAGCGCATCTTCTACCGGGCTCTGACGGTCTACTTGGATACCAATTCCAGCCTGGAGGATGCCCGTGCTGCTGCCCTTCAGTCAGCTCAAGATCTTTACGGTGCTGCCAGCGCTGAATATAATGCCGTTCGTGATGGTTTCAATGCTGTTGGGTTGGATGGGCAATGGAATCCCCCCTCTAATGATTGTTACTGTGGAGCGAGTGTTGCGCTGGCTGCCGAGCCGGATGGACAGGACTTGTTGAACAATCTACGCGCGGTGCGCGACCAGGTCTTTACTCAAGACCCCGGCCGCCGGTGGGTGAACATTTACTATGAGCACCAACTTGAGGTAGCCTGGCTGCTCATATCTGACGCACAGTTGCGCGCCGATGCCCAGGCCGGCTTCCGGGCCTTCGATCCGGTCTTTGGCGCGCTGTTGGCAGGCGACGAAGCCAGTTCGAACGTTATCCTGACGCGAGAGACGATACAGGCAGCCGAGCGCGCGCTTATGGGCGTGGCCGAAAAGGGCAGCCCCGCCGTTCGTGAGGATATCGTCCGAGAGTGGGAGCGCATCAATCCCTATCGTTTTGTGGGGTGGGATGTGGCCAGAGTCAAGCAACAATTACTGGCTGAAGAGGCGCTGCACAGAATCTATCTGCCGCTGGTTGTGAAATAACGTATGCAATGTGATGCAGTGGTTGTTGGGGCAGGGCCTGGCGGCTCTGCAGCGGCGTACTGGCTGGCCCGGCATGGGATAGACGTGCTGTTAGTGGACCAGGCTCGCTTCCCACGCAACAAGCCGTGTGGCGACGGTCTGACGCCCCATGCCGTCTCTATGCTGGAGGCAATGGGACTGGGCGAGATTATCAGGCAACAAGGGCGGGCCTTTGCAGGCGTGCGTGTCTTTGC
>JAKLPW010000436.1 GCA_022013675.1 Anaerolineae bacterium
CTGGGCAACGATCTTTCTACCATCGATCGTGATGTTGACAGATGCCATCTGCTTCATTGCCTCCTTTCCAATGCATTAAGTGTTCTTCGATAAGATTCAAGAAGGGTCTTCGGTCAGTTTGGTGTATTGTCATACCTCCCCCATAAACTCTACCGGCGCACGATCAGCTTGAGCCACGGGCTCGATCTCTTCAGTCTCCAGCCATTCCAGGTCGCAGCGTAGGCAGCGCTTGCATTCTTCCTGAACGGTGTGAGCGTCGAGACCAAGCTCGATCTCTTGGAAAGAGCTCACACGCTCCCTTAGGGGCAACTCAGGCATCTCTGGACGCTTGGCATACGCGTATTCCTCGACGTCGAACGGCTGCTCTATCACCTCGTAGCCTGGCAGTATCACCACCTTTTCAGTGCTGCCTGTGCGCAGATAGTGATCTACCGCGATGGCCACCTGATTGCCTTGAGCAACCGCTGCAACCACAGTAGCGGGGCCACTCACCGCATCGCCCGCGGCGAATACGCCTGCGCGCGTGGTGCACAGCGAATCTCCCACAGCGAAGGTGGCATTGCGATTGGTTTCGATCTCATCTTTGTCACTCAGACACGAGATGTCGGGTTGCTGTCCGATGGCGGGAATGAGCACGTCCAGATTGAGGACGAATTCCGAACCAGGGATTGGAAGGGGACGACGCCGGCCGCTGCGGTCGAAGTCCCCCAGTTCGTGCCTCAGGAACTCGACTCCGGTCATCTGCTTGCCCTTCCCCAGGACCCGAGTCGGGTTGGTCAGGAAGTGGAACTGGATACCCTCAGCTTCCGCAGCTTCGATTTCTTCCTTGTGAGCGGGCATTTCCTTGCGAGTGCGGCGATAGACTAGATGTACCTCACTGGCGCCGAGCCGCAATGCCGATCGCACAGAGTCGATGGCCACATCGCCACCACCGATGACGCCGACCCGCTTGCCACTGAAGTCCGGGGCCTTGTCCAGAGCGATGTCTTGCAGAAACTGGGTTCCATGATAGATGCCCGCGAGGTCTTCGCCCTCGATGCCCAGCCTCCGGCTTTTGTGGGCGCCAATGGCCAACACGACGGCCTTGTAGCCTTGCCCATCCAGCAGATCGTCAGTGGTGAAGTCGCGCCCCAGAGCCATGTTGGTCTTGATCTCCACATCAGCCCTGCGGATATTATCAATCTCGACGTTCAGGATATCTCGCGGCAAGCGGTAGTCTGGGATTCCCACGGCCATCATGCCGCCGGCGACCGGCAGTTTCTCGAACACGGTCACGGGATAGCCCTTTTGGGCCAGCCGAAGGGCCGCCGTTAGCCCGGCGGGACCAGAGCCGATCACGGCCACTTTCTCCCTCTTGGGCTCTTCTAGCTTGGCAGGCGTCCAGGGATTGTCGATCTCATGATCGGCCATGAACCGCTTGGCTGCACGGATGGTTATGGATTCGTCGATGTCTTCACGACGGCAGCGGGTCTCACAGAAGGCCGGGCAAACGCGGCCGCAAACCAGGGCGAAGGGATTCTTTCGCCGGTGGATTTCCAGCGCTTCTGCGTACCGTCCCTGGGCCACCAATGCCACGTAGCTGGGTACGTCAACGTCGGCAGGGCAGGCATTGGTGCACCGGGCTCGCACCAATCGCGTGCAAGTCCCGGCGGGACATCGCTTGTCCACGATGTGAGTAATGAACTCGTCCTCGAAGTAGCGAAGCGCTGATACGATGGGGCCGGGAGTCAATTGGCCGAGTGCACAGAGAGAACCCGACTCCATGCCCTTGATGAGAGACCTGATCGTGTCCAGGTCCTTCATCTTACCTTTGCCTTCCGAGATGCGAGTGAGGATTTCCAGCATACGTTTCCCACCCACTCGACAGGGTATGCACTTGCCGCATGATTCCGCTGCGGCAAAGGTCAGGAAAAATTGGGAGAACTCTACCATGCAGGTGTCTTCATCCACGACGATCATGCCGCCGGAACCCATGACCGCCCCCGCGTCCTTCAACGAATCGAAGTCTATGGGCAGGTTCAAGTGCTGTACGGGGATGCATCCTCCCAGCGGACCCCCGGTCTGGACGGCCTTGAATGTTTTTCCGTCAGGTATCCCTCCGCCGATGTCAAAGACGACCTCGCCCATGGTGATTCCCATGGGAACCTCGATCAGGCCCGTATTCTCTATCTTGCCGGTGAGGGCGAAGACGGCTGTGCCCGGGCTTCGTTTGACGCCTATGCCTGCGAACCAATCAGCTCCGTTGGTGATGATCTGAGGTACGTTAGCCCAGCTTTTCACGTTGTTGATATTGGAGGGCTTGCCCCATAGTCCAGAAACGGCCGGGAAGGGCGGTCTGGGCCGGGGCTCGCCTCGACGTCCCTCGATGGAGGCCATGAGGGCTGTCTCCTCGCCACAAACGAAAGCTCCCGCACCTTCATATATTTGAATGTCAAGGGAGAAATCGCTGCCCAGAATGTTCTCTCCTAGCAGTCCATATTCATGAGCTTGGGCGATGGCGTGTCTGAGGCGCTTGATGGCCAAGGGGCATTCCGCGCGGCAGTAGATGTAGGCTTGATGGGCTCCGATGGCGTAGGAGCCGATGATCATCCCTTCCAACAATGCGTGCGGATCGCCTTCCAGGACACTGCGGTCCATAAAGGCCCCTGGGTCGCCTTCGTCAGCGTTGCATATCGCGTACTTGGGCAATCCTTTGGCCCGGCGGGCAAACTCCCACTTCAGGCCCGTGGGGAAGCCCGCTCCTCCACGACCACGCAATCCGGAACGCTTTACCTCGTCAATGACTTCGTCGGGCGTCATCTCACTGAGGACTTTGCCAAGAGCAGCGTAGCCACCTCGGACGATGTACTCCTCGATGCTCTCGGGATCAATCAGGCCACAGTTACGCAAGACGATGCGAAGCTGCTTGCCGTAGAAAGGGATGTCCTTGTAGTACGGGATGGCCTGATGGGTAAGGGGTTCACTATAGGTGAGACGTTCGAGAACTCTTCCCTTGACCAGCGTCTCCTCGACCAGTTCGGGGATGTCGGAAGGCTGCACAAGACAGTAAAAGATGCCTTCAGGATAGATGATTATCACCGGCCCCATGACACAGAAGCCACGACAGCCAGTTTCAACTACCCGCACTTCGTCCTGCAGACCACGGCGTTCGACCTCGGCCACTAGAGCTTCGCGTACCTCTATGGACTTGGAGGCAGTGCAACCGGTGCCTCCACAGACCAGGACATTCGCCCGGTACAGGGGTTCTGCCATATTGATCCTCCTTGAGTACTGATGCAGTGTTTGCTAATGTGAGTTGGGTCCCGAGCGGTGGGGTACCGGGTCTATCTTGAGATCCTGCCTACCGCCCACTCTTCCACAACATTCCCGTTGTTGAGATGTTCCTCGATCAGCCGTGCTACCATGTTGGGATGTACGTTACCATAGGTCACGCGAGGCATTCCGGCCTGTTCGATATCAACCAACGGTTCCTTCACGCACATCCCAATACAGCCGGTGGTAGTGACGTGCGCCTCAATCTCGCGTTTCTCCAGTTCCTCCAGGATGGCGCGCATCGTTTCCCTGGCGCCGGCTGCGATTCCACAGGTTCCCATGCCTACGGTAATCGTAGTGCCCGTCTCCAGACGAACCTTCAGATCTTTCTGCGCTTGTTTGCGCAGCTTCTCGAGATCCTCCAGTGATTTCAGCTTTGGCATTGTGTAACCTCCCGGCCTGGTTCAGATTCGTGACAGCGCCCCTGTTTGTCCTGCCACAGATTCGATACTGTGCCCCGAAAGAGCACCAATTAGAGTTCACATGCATGTCCAGCAGAAAAGCCTGACTGCTGAACGCCTGCAATGCTAGGAAGAATGAAGAGCACTTAATCCCTCTTGCAGATACTCCCTGAGCCATTTCCGGACCATCGGGTGCGAAAGAGGTACTTCTCCCAGTCTGATCCGTACTTCCTCGGTGTCGAATTCAAACTTGCGTTCATCGATCTGGTGGCGGTAGTGCAGAACAACTTGCTCCTGTCCCAGGATGACGCTCAAGAGCGTAGTTACCATATCTCCGATGGGGGGGCGATCAATGTGGCTATGCTGGAAAGTCGCCGCTATTGTAGTCCCCTCGCCGGGTGCCGATTCAATCGTGAAGCTTCCGTTGCAACGTTCGGCTGTTGCCGCGAAGAGCGGAATCCCCAATCCCACGCGGCGGGTGGTGCGGGTGGTGAAGAAAGGATCTCTCA
>JAKLPW010000437.1 GCA_022013675.1 Anaerolineae bacterium
AACTACGCCCGGTGGATAAGGGCGGGCGAATCGCAGTATGGTGGGCTGCTCGATACCGAGGGGCAGATTCTGGACGATATCTGGATCTATCGGCGGGCGTGGGATAGCTTCTTCGTCGTGGTGAATGCGTCCAACTTCGACAAGGACTGGGACTGGCTGAATGCCGTCAACCGCAACGAGGTGATCATCGATCGGGATCGGCCCTGGGTGGGCGTGCTTCATCCGGCCACACTGTCCAATCTTGCGGGCATAGATCAACGGGTGGACATCGCTCTGCAGGGGCCGAAGTCGCTGGAGATCCTCCTGGCCTGCACGGATGACCTCATCATCCAATCCAAACTGACACGCTTGCAGCGCACCCGATTCTTCGAGGGGACCCTCGGTGGTATTGACTTGTTTATCGCCCGCACGGGCTACACGGGTGAGGACATAGCGTATGAACTATACGTCCACCCCGATGAGGCTGTCGCTCTGTGGCGCATGCTCCTGGAGCGAGGGGCCGCCTATGAGATCAAGCCCTGCGGTCTTGCTTCTCGGGATAGCACGCGCATTGAGGCGGGGCTGCCTCTCTACGGGCATGAACTCGCCGGTCCATTGGGCATCAACCAGAGCGAAGCAGGATTCGAGGGATACGTCAAGTATCACAAGCCCTTCTTCGTCGGGCGCGTGCCCTACAAAGCAGGCCATGACGTGAGTACACGCCGTATCGTGCGGTTCCAGGTGAGCCAGAGCGGTGCGCGTGCCCTGCGGGGAGGTGAGCACGGCGAGCCGGTGGTCAGCAAGCGCGGTAAGATGATCGGCACGGTGACTAGCTGCACGCTGGTTGGTGACCGACAGATCGGGCTAGCCCTGGTGGACGAGCGGTACACGGAACCTGAGACGGAGTTCTATGTGTATCCCCAGGTTCCAAAGGCCGTGAGCAAGGCTCCGCAGGACTTCGAGATAGGTGACACGACCGCTACACCTGTCCGGGCCGTGGTTTTGCCTCGTTTTCCGGAAAAGGAGATCTGAGTCGCACCGTTCCCTTACCGCTGAGAACGTATCATCTCAATATTTCGGGGCATTAGATTCAGTAGAATTGAATATGGGTTCGTAGTGCGCACTTTAGTGCGCTTTCACGGTGCTAAAGCGCTTATTACGAACAGAATCCAAGTGATTGCCCCATTTTATTGAGAAGATACCTGAGAACGCTAAGAGCGCAGAGAAAACCTGGTAAAACGTCATACAATCTTCTGCATCCGATGTGCTCTCTGTGTGCTCTGCGGTGAGATGATTATGCCTAGTATGCATCAACACGGAATGAAACCGAATCATGACGGAGCCATTTGACGTCTCCCCCAAACCAATTATAATACTCCGTGGGCCGTTAGCTCAACTGGCAGAGCAGCTGACTCTTAATCAGCGGGTTGGAGGTTCGAGTCCTCTACGGCTCATTGAGTACAAAAAGTAGCACCTCCAGTATCGCTCCCTACTACCTCTAGTGGTAAGAAGGGAGCGTTGTCATGCCAAAGCCAAATAAGGACCAACTGATTCGGCTACGTCCTCGCAGCGATATTGCCCTCGATCGAAGTGGCCGTCCTCCTGCGCGGCGTGACAGTGGCCGTGTGGCTCTATGATCACGAATCCATGAATGAGCACGAATCACCTGCGGTACATTCGTGACACTTAGCCTTAAGGAATGTCGGCGAAAGCGGCCAGAGGCGCGTAGGCCACGCCCACCATACTTGGGCCAGTGTGAGCGCCCAGCACCAGAGACATGGGACCGATGGGCAGCCATGTGCAATCGAAGCGTTGATCAATCATCTCGCGTAGGATGGTCGCACCTTCGGGATTGTTCGAGTAGAGCACTTGCACTCGCAGAGCGGTGCCAGGAGCGTGCTGTTTGGCCATGAGGTTAACCAACCCCTGGAGCGCTCCCTTGAAAGAGCGTACCTGGCCATGTTGCGAATAGGTCCCGCCCTCTTTCTCGACACCTATCATCGGCTTGATATTCAGCAATGAGGCTATCAGGCCCTTCATGTGACTGATACGCCCGCCATGAATGAGGTACTTCAGCTCCTTCAGGGTGTAGAGGCTATCGCTGGCGTCACTAATACTCTGCATCAGGGCTGCGGTGCGCTCCATCGACCATCCCGCCTTCACCGCGCGAGCCCCCGCTTTTACCTGCCATACCGCGGCCGCCGACAAGGTTTTGGTGTCTATGTGGATAACGTTTGCTTCTGGTACCAGTTCTGCTCCGGCTTGAGCCGAGTTGAGAGTTCCACTCAGACCAGAAGTCATGTGGATGGAGAGAATGTCGGGGTCGGTGGCGGCCAACTTTCGGTAGATCTCGGCAAACTCTCCCGCCGAGGGCTGCGAAGTGACGGGAAGACTGTCGGTTGCTGCTAGCAGGCGGTAGAACTCACCCGGTTCGATATCTATACCTTCGCGATAGGACTTGCCATCAAGGGTAACGTTGAGAGGCACGACGTGGATGTTCAGTTCAGCCAATTCCTGCGGGGATAGAGATACATCTGTTCCACTGTCAGTCAGAATCTGCATATTACTCTCCTTTAGAGTCTATCTCCAGTTTCCAGTGCCACCGTCCAAGAAACGAATTGTTCCACGGTCCAGTGTTGGCAGCCAGCAGTTGGCGAGACCTACCGCCTATCTTCGTTGTGTTGTGAGTAACCATAGTGTGACTGCGCAGAAAGACGGGGGAACTCACCACAGAGTACG
>JAKLPW010000438.1 GCA_022013675.1 Anaerolineae bacterium
GAGTATGTGATGGTAGGCAGTATCGGTGGGCGCAGGGGTACTCTCATCTTCTATGAAACTGCCCAGCTCACTATCCTCCTCTTCTCCCACCGGTTTCTCCAGGGAGAGAGGGCGCTGAGAAACGCGCAGCATCCATTGTACTTTATGCGGTGGCAGAGAAAGTTCCCCTGCGATTTCCTCTGGGGAAGGCCTCCGTCCCCAATCCTGCTCTAGCTGTTGGGCGATCTGATAGACCTTACGAATCCGATCACTCAGGTGCACAGGAAGTCGGATTACCCGTCCTTGGTCGGCCAGCGCCCGAGTGATAGCCTGTCGAATCCACCAGGTAGCATAGGTACTGAAGCGATGGCCTCGGTGGTAGTCGAACTTCTCCACAGCCTTGATCAAGCCCAGATTCCCCTCCTGAATCAGATCGAGGAAGGGAACCCCCTGGCCCAAATACCGCTTGGCAATGCTCACGACCAGGCGCGTGTTGGCCTTGATGAGATGGTCCCGCGCCATTTCCCCTTGGCGTATGATCTCCCGAAGTCGTATTTTCTCTTCAGGAGCACAACTATCTTTTTTAAGAGTCCTGCGGGCATTGCGCCCCTGCTCGAACCGACGAGCCAGAGTCACCTCTTCTTCGGCCTTCAGAAGCGGGACACGAGCCATCTCCTTCAAATAGAGGCTTATGGTATCATCGCTGGCAATCTCGCTGAGATCGAATTGCGCCGCCGTCTCCTTCTTCTTCTCTGGAGCAGCCTTGGGCTCAATCTGCAGCTCCTTGCCTGTGCTATCGAAAAGTATCTGAATGTCCTCCCCGTTCAAGCGAAGGAACAGTTCATCCAGTTCGGAAATGCTCTCCTCAGCATCGGGGAAAACTTCCAGGATATCATCGAGCGTAATGAATCCCTGTGCTTCCGCCTTGCTGAAAAGCTGTTCGGTTTTCTTACTAGACTCCTTCTCATCATATCGCAACACGTTCGTCAACTTGCCTTATCCCCTCATCCACGAGACTACATCCAAGTAGTCATATAGTCAGCCAAACTCCCAAGTCCCCTCGCAAAAATTACAAAACAACCGCCGAGGCACGAGCATCGGCGGGAATCCATCTCTCGCATGGTCGAGGTCTCTTCGCTCATGCTATGTCGGGCCGCAAGTTCCCAGGTATGAACTCCAAGATGAAGCCCGAAGATTTCTGCCGATCTCCTCTCCTCCCTACTTACGTTACGTGTCCCCCTTAGAGCACGTACCGAGGCCAGATTGCACCTCTATCGCTTGATATTATAGCACAAAGACGAAGATATGTCAAGCATGACTATGTCAAGTGAGTCATTCTGCTCGATATCTCTCAATAGAGGTAGGAGGTTGCTCTGGTTAGCCCTTTCTCGCTCACAAGACGTCACGGGGAAGAAACTCCGGGAGGGCTGTGTTCCACGAGTCTCCTGTAGGCGCCAGGTATGCGCCCCCAGACAACGTGAGTACTGGGAGCCATCTCTTTGTGTCTGGAGTTCACCCAAGCCACCTGAGCCGCGATTGCCTGCTCCACATCCGGCAGACCAGCCGCCATCATAACTCCAGCCGAATTGACAAGTGCCGCACCACCACCCACCGGCGTGGCAAGCAACACATAGACTTTATTCTCATCTGCCCGCGCGCGGGCTAGCATCCGTAGGGGCCAACGTGAGGGCCGCGCCGGCCAAAGGAGTGTGTCTGCGCCCTTCAGCATCAGGCAGCGAGGCACTTCAGGCACCAGAGCCTCTTCGTCCAGCATTAGTCCCAGTCGCCCATACCGTGTCTCAAGCACACACAACTCATCTCCAGCCATGAATCCCTCATCCGCCTGATGCACCTTGCGATACTTGCCTACCAACTGACCGCAGTCCCACACGAAACAGGTCCGATACCGGCTAGACCCCTCATACTCCGTCAGAGCGGAAGCCATCCCACATCCAAAGTGGGCAGACATCTCAGCCAGGCGCCGTAGCGTCTGGCTGGACTGAACAACATCCCCATCGGCATCCTCCGGTACCTCTCCCGGCAATACCACAAACTGCACATCCTGCCGTGATAGGGTGTCCAGCAATTCCCTAACTCTGATTAGATAACCCTCGGCCGACGTTCTATCACTCAATTGAAGAGCCGCCATACGGACGACCGTCTCTTCCGGCACAACAGCTTCGTGCAGCAGACGAACAATCGGCTGGCTCTCTGCTGATTCGACAATCATACGGTACGCTGCTGGACAACGGCTTACTGGTATGTGGGGAGTGCCCGAGAGAGCTATATCGCAGAGAATCACTTCCTCACGATGGGTACTCCCCACAACGACTTTGTTGCCAAGGGGATCTATCACACAACTGCGCCCGCAATAGAGGATCGTATCGGCCTCCAAACCCACCTTGTTGGCGGCCACAATCCAGACACCATTCTCCAGAGCCCGCACAGGAAGCATGTACTCAACCTGCGGGTTAGAGAGCGTCGCGCGATTACCGCCTACTGTCACGAGCCCCGTTGGGTCAACGATCACCTGCGCCCCTTGCAGAGCGAGGGTCCGCGCGATCTCGGGCATCCTCCCGTCTGCGCAGATCATGAGCCCGATTCGTCCGATAGAAGTATCAAAAACCGGATACTCCGTCCCCCTCCGGAACCAATGACGATCAAAGTGCCACAAGAAACTCTTTGCCGCCGATCCGAGAATGTTTCCGTCGGGACCAAAGAGAACCGCAATGTTCAACAGGCAGGTGCGGTCCTCCTCCGGCCGCACCAATCCGGCCACGACATGACAACGGTGCTCGCGAGCCTTGCCACCCAGCAGTGCCACTAGATCTTTCCAGGGGCGCAGTGGTGCCCCGGAATAGTCGTCTCTGCCTCTCAGGAAATAGGCCGGGTAGGAGCATTCCGGCAACACAATCAAATCCGCCCCGCCGGCGGCGGCATCATCTATCATCTCCAACGCACGCTGTAAGCCATCTTCGGCGTGCGCCAGGTCGTAGCTTTCGATTTGCACGCAAGCGACTTTCACGTTTCCGACTCCCTTGCAATATATAGGGGCAGGTTTAGCATCTCACCCCCGAACTCCCCCCCAAAGAAATCCAACCCCGTTGACACGGGAACGGTCCTTGCACGAGTGAAACCTGCCCCTATCCCTTGACGACGACCTTGCCGGCCTTTATAACCGTTGCGACCAGGTTGCCCCCGAAGCGATAGGCCAGGTCACGGTAATCGTCTGTATTCAATACAATCAGATCCGCGACCTTTCCAGGTTCGAGGCTCCCGACCCGGGACTCTTGGCCGATGGCATAGGCAGCGTTCAAAGTGGCCGCCACGACGGCCTGCGCAGGCATCAGCCCCAGGTAGCGGCATCCCAGAGCAATGATGAAGGGCATGGAACCGCAGTAGCAAGTACCGGGATTCAGATCGGTAGCCAACGCTACTGCCACCCCTGCCTCCAGCCAATCCTGGGCTCGAGCGAATTCGCGCTCCCCAAGGCCAAAAGGGGTGCCGGGCAACAGCACTGCAACAGTGCCCGAATCTGCCAGGGATCCCATCTCTTCGCGGGGCGTTCGTATCAGATGATCCGCAGAAACGGCCCCTATCTCTGCCGCCATCTTCGCAGCCCCCAGGGCAGCGAACTCATCAGCATGTATCTTCAGCCCCAATCCCAGGGCTTCAGCAGCGACCAGAATCTTGCGGGCCTGATTCAATGTGAATGCCCCATCATCACAGAAGACATCACAGAAACAGGCCAGTCCTCTTTGCGCTGCCACGGCCGGCAACATCTCCTGAATCACCAATTCGGTGTAGTCGTCTGCCCTTCCTCTATACTCCTCCGGCACGGCATGGGCACCCAGAAAGGTGGGTATCAGATCCATGGGGTGAGTACGATCCAGGTGCTGGATCACTCGCAGACACTTCATCTCATCGGCGGTGGTCAGGCCATAGCCCGTCTTCACTTCCGCCATGGTCGTGCCCTGTGCAAGCATGTCGTCCGCTCGTGCACGGCTCTGCGCCAGCAACTCCTCATCGGAAGCCCCTCTCACGGCCCTCACGGTGCTCATGATGCCCCCACCAGCGGCCATAATATCAAGATACGTGGCCCCAGACAGCCGCATCTCGAATTCGTTCACTCGTGAACCAACAAAGACCAGGTGAGTGTGAGGGTCAATGAAGCCAGGCATGACCACCCGCCCCAAAGCGTCTATAACTCGTTGGGCTTTCACCTCGGACCGTAGCTCAGAGGAAGCGCCTACCTTAACGATGTACCCATCGCGCACTGCCACGGCCCCGTCATGGCAAATCCCCAATCGTCCCATCTCGCGTCCCGACTGGGGGCCATCGGAAGCAATGGTTATTAGTTGGCCTGCATTGTGGACGAGCAGGTCTGCTTGCATGGCTTCCCCTCCTCCTGTAGGGGCAGGTTCCGAGTCTGCGCGGCCCGAATGATCCCACTCAGACCGTGTCCAGCGTCACGGGGATGGTCCGTCCCTGCCCGAGGAAAACCTATCCCTTTAATTCGCTACACCTCAGATTCAAGCACGTCACCATAGAGCTTCTCGACACATTCCGGACATATACTGTGAGTGAAATCGGCCTCGGAATGGTCTCGAATGTATACCTCTATGGCTTCCCAATAGCCCTCGTCAGTACGTATCTTCTTACAAGAAGCGCAAATGGGTATTAGCCCGGCCAGGACCTTGACTGCCGCGAGAGCTTTCTGAAGCTCTACGATGAGTCTTTCTCGCTCCTCAGTGAGATTATGCTGGTGCAGTACTTGCTCAATCACGGCAGGCAACAGATCAAGATACGCCCCATCGACATCCTTGATGATGTAGTCGCTCGCGCCCAGTTTCATGGCCTCCACGGCGGCTCTCGCATCGCCGCTAGCGGTGACTACGATGAGAGGCGGAAACGGCTTCTGTGAAGCCAAGGCCCTGATCACTGCCAGCCCGTCGAGGTTAGGCATGCTCTGATCCACAGCCAGGACATCGTATGAAGCTGCCTCGTACATGGTCAACCCTTCTTCTCCATCGCAGGCTAGATCCACAACGTACCCTTCCCGTTCAAGTTTCCTCTGGAAAAGGCGAGCTGTGGCAGGATCGTCTTCCATATACAGGATGCGAATGGACTCAGACTTTGACATCATGCTCACTTCCCCTCCATGCATCCCAACGGGCAGGAGGTCCTGCCCGTTGGGCAAGCAGACCAGGGCGCAGTAAGCAGCGCCCCTACCTTCTATTGCGCAAGGTCTCCCGACCGCCGCCGCCCGTTGGGTAAGGTCTCCTGACCGCCGCCTCCCGTTGCGCAAGGTCTCCTGACCGCCGCCTCTTGTTGGACATGGTCTCCCGACCGCCGCCCAGGTTTATCTCTCCGACCCTACGATTACCTCACGCAGCACATCGATCAGTTGCCTGATTCGATACGGTTTGGCAACAACACCACTGAACCCATACTTCCTGAACCCGGCCATAACCGGGTCTGTAGAGTACCCACTCGAAACAATCACCTTGTCCTTGGGATCAATTGTCAAGAGTTCCCGGGCGGCCTCCTTGCCGCCCATGCCGCCCGGAATGGTCAGATCCATGATAACGGCAGCAAAAGGCTCCCCCAATTCCTGAGCCTGCCTGTAGAGTTCGATGGCTTCAGCACCCTCTCTGGCGAACTCCACCTCGTATCCGCTCCTGGTGAGCACGCTGCCGGCAACATCTCTCACGATCTCCTCATCGTCCATAACCAGGATCCTGCCTTTGCCTGTGAGAGGCTGCTCCGCCTTCGCCTTCTGTGCCGGGACTTCCTTTTCGGAAGCGGGAAGATAGATGTAGAAGGTCGTTCCCGACCCCAGTTCGGACTCGACACAAATATGGCCGTCATGCCTCCGAATGATGGAATAGGCGGTCGCAAGCCCCAGGCCGCTCCCTTTCTGCTTGGTGGTGAAATAGGGCTCGAACATCCTCTGGAGGTGTTCCTCTGAAATGCCAATGCCCTCGTCGGCCACACATATTTTCACATACTTACCTGATTCCAGAGGAAGGCCGTGCTCCGCGCTCACCGGAACGTTCTCGGCCCGTATCTGGATTATCCCACCCTCTGGCATCGCCTGGTCGGCATTGATAACCAAGTTCTGAATGACCTGACTCATTTGTCCTTGATCGGCGTCAACTGTCCAGAGATCCGTGGGCGAAGAGAACCCGCACCTCACATTGGAGCCCCTCAAGACGAAGGTGGCCGAGTCCCTGATCAGCTCGATAATGGAAGTGGCCTCCTTGATCGGCGCTCCGCCCCTGGAAAAGGTGAGAAGTTGTCGGGTTAGTTCCCTTGCCCGCAGGGACGCTTTCTCAGCGTCCACCAGCATCTCATAGATCTTATCTTCAGGGGTGATGCACATCTTTGCAAGCCCAATATTGCCTACGATAGCCGTTAGGATGTTATTGAAATCGTGGGCAATCCCACCAGCCAGGATGCCAATTGACTCCAGCTTCTCGGTCCTGAGAAGCTCTTCCTCCATCCTGCGCTTTTCCGTGATGTCGTAGCTGAAGAAGGCAACTCGCTGGCGCAGTTCCGCCAGCTCGTTTGTGAGCTCTTCTTTGCGCCTATCATCAGGTTTCATCTTGCGTACCTCGTCCTCGTTTTCCCGCAGACCCTACTAGCCTCACAAAAGAGCACTTCCCTCGCAGCGGGCTCGCAGGCCCTAAGAGTTGAAAGAAGATTTCGGAAGCCCATCACATGCAAGAGGCGTCCCGAACTCTATTCGGCTCCAACCCAGGCTGCAGTGGCTGCTATCTCGCTGAAGACTTCCGAACTGGACATTGGCGAATTCCAGTTATCGTAAAGAATATGCCTGCATATTGTGGCTCAGCGACAGCTTGCACCACAAGACATAGCCATAGATTAGACAATAATGCGTTTTCGCCAATGTCCAGTTCCGAAATCTAGCGAGTGCTCCTTTTCAACACTCCCAGGCCAGCCTCTAGTTTATCGCTAGTACACATCTATATTATATGCGGAATCCCATCCAAAGGCAACGCAGGGGAGACAGGGGAAAACGAAGTAGAACGGGGTGACAAAATCAACCCCAAGTATGGGAAAACGAAGTAGAACGGGGTGACAGAATCAACCCCAAGTATATCAGATCCTTGCTGCTAATCTTAGCGAATTTGAGCGATAATAGGGCATCTCACATCAAGGAGGTGCCCTATGCACACTCACAGTCAGAAGGTGGGTGGCCC
>JAKLPW010000439.1 GCA_022013675.1 Anaerolineae bacterium
CCATCGGCCCGGGCTAACAGAAACCTGGCCAATCGGCTGCGCACCGTGTGCAAAGCCAGGCTCTCTACCATATCACTCAAGCGCCGCACCTCGGATGCCAAGTGTTTCATGACAACCAAAGCCACACCCTGATGATCAGTCACTATCTGTCTCAGACGCTCGCAAGGGATAACGTAAAGCGTTGTATCCGTGAGAGCATCCATGGTAGCCAGATATGGTCCACCATCCAACACCGCTATGAGACCAAACGCCTCCCCTGGTCCAAGATAAGCCAGCACCTGTTCGCGGCCTTCGAGAGAGAGCCGGCGAGTCCGTACCACACCCCGAGAAACGAAGTACATCGCCCGGCAGGGATCGCCTTCGAGAACAATCACCTGTCCGCGCGAGAAGCCGCGCGTAGTGACGTGAGACGCGATTTCGTGCAATGCCTGGCCTTCAAACTCAGCAAAGAAGGACAGCCGGGATAGTTCTTGGGCTTCAATAGCCATCTGCGTTTCTTCCCTGTTCGGATCACCCAACAAGGCCGGGGTCTCTTCCATGGCAACAGACAGAGATGTCCCTTCAGGACCTAACATAGTAAGAGTACCGTATCCTGTCATTCTTGTCAACGAGCGCAAGGCTCCAGTGTTGTTGTCCAATGAAATTGTCACCCCCTAACTGTTCATGGTAGCCTGGCGATTTGCTACCAGGGGAAGATCTTGGTGATCTACCAGCCCGCCGACAACGGGCCGCTGAGAGTCGGAAATTTCACGCTTGCAATCCCGTACCAGCCTCCCACCCAGCCATCCAAACAGGAGAAGCCGTCAGACAAACGAAAGGCTTGCCGAGCACCATACAATCCAGCTCCCGATCACCCCTGGCGTCGCCCATTCAAACCGCACAAGAACTATCGCCCAGGGTGACATTATCACTGAACTACAACAGAGTCACACTTGAGAGGGTTAGGGTAATCGCATTTATCCTGCTCTCTTGCCCGTTTGTCATTCTGAGCATAGCGACGCACGAGGAGTGGCGCTACGATGATGCCGAGCGTGGCGGCTACGAAGACCCAAAGAATGAATGCGATTGCCCTTCTGAGAGGGTGTGCAAAAAGATTTCGGAAGTCTACCTCGCGCGGAAAGTGCACTGGCTTCTGTGCTGTCTTGTAGCATACTGTGGGCCACACCCTCTGGAGATTTCCGAAGTCTAGCGGGCGGCCTTTTTCAATACCCTCAGATTCAGCACTTGTCCTTGTCCCCGTATTGTGGTAAAATCTTGTTATTACATATTGTTACCCTGATTCTTCCAGCATAGCGGTTCCGGCGTTGAAGTGTGACGCATGACTTCTATCGGAATAAAGATGAAGTAAGAAGGAGGCAAATCATGCATTATCTGATCGGATTCCTGGCCATGACTGGCTGCTACGTGATCGTTTGGCTGTTGAGCCGTCTAGGCCGAGATGAGGGAATTCATTTCCTTCAGTTCGCCGTCTCTTCCTCCGACAATCGGTTGAGCCTCTCCCGTTTCCAGATGTATATCTGGACATTCGTGACCATCGGGGCCTACGTGACCGTGGTAGTGGGTCGGAGGGAATTCGTGGATATCCCCAGCTCCGTCCTCGTCCTGATGGGCATCAGCCAGGCGACTTTCCTGGGCGCGAAGTTCATCGCCGGTGAGCAGCACGCGCGGAGAGAGACGACAGGGCAAGGTGCACCAGCCCCCGCCACTGCCCCACGCAAGCGTGTGGTCAGCAAGCTGGAGCCTGCGTGGCGACCTTCGCTGCTCGACCTGGTCGAAGGGAGCGAGATGATCAGTGTAGGGGAAGAGCAGGTAAACGGCAATACGGTAGCGTTGCTGGAGGAAAGAACCGTCCCCAACCTGGCCAAGTTCCAGATGTTTGCCTGGACCTTAGTGCTCATCGTGCTGTACGGTTACGCCCTTTTCGTTCATAAGGGCCTCACCATGCCCGATATCCCGCCTCAGCTACTGGGCTTAATGGGAATCAGCCAGAGCGCTTACCTGGGCCGCAAGCTGACTTCTCCCACGACATAAGCTGACTACCATTCCGGAAAAAGTGATGGGCTAGGCTTTCAACGCTGGCGGTACCAGTGCAACGTCCACCGATACCGCCAGCCACCTTGAGTCCTTTGTCGTGCCCAGATTCCCTCCATGTCGCGGGGAGCCAGATTCTTCCTCGGTTCCGGTTCCGCTCCTGTTCCCATCAACCTCCACCTCGTGCCAATCCCTGTCATCGCCCTTGGCCTCTCACTGTTCTTTCACTCGCCATCTATCATCGCTCCCAATCAGAGAGAAGCCAGGGATTGAAAGCCCTGTCTGAATCTAAAGCGTGCCCACAGGCACTGAATCCCGATGCACAGACCAGTCCTTGATGGGACTTCTCAGTTTCAGCCGGTGGTATTCATTCACCGAGCGGCTTATCTCATATTGTCTGACGAGCCTTTGCCAAACTTGACAAAGGAAGGATTTGGTTCTATAATTAAGGTCAGTCTAAAGACTAGCTCTATGTATTTTATGGTCTATGTGAACAATGACAGAGACATCCCGAACCAGGCTTAGCGAGAGCATTCAGATGTATCTGGTCACCATCGCCCGACTGCGGGAGGGTGACCACCCTCTGCCCCTGTCACGACTGGCCAAAGAGCTTTCCATATCTCCCATCTCCGCCAACGAGATGTGCCGCAAAATGCAAGACGAAGGGCTGGTAGCGTACCTCCCCTACAAGGGGGTTTCGCTCACGCCGGAGGGAGAACGGCGGGCTTGCTATGTTCTGCGCCGCCACCGGCTGTGGGAAGTCTTCCTGGTGAAGCAACTAGGGCTTGATTCCACTCAGGCCCACGAAGCCGCCTGTGAGCTGGAGCACACTACATCAGATCTGGTGGCCGATCGGCTGGACACCTTCCTTGAACATCCCACCGTCAACCCAGAAGGCCTACCGATTCCCAGGGCCAACTGCAATCTCCCTGCGGCGGAGTCGCTGCGCCCGCTGTCTGCCCTCCATGTTGGACAGAGCGGTCATGTGGTCCGCTGCGAGGTGGACGATGCCGCGAAGTCCTTCCTGGAGGCGCATGGAGTGCGACCGGGAGCCAGATTTGTGCTGGTCGCCACAGCCCAGGAAAGCCTGTTGGTGGAAGTGGGTTTGTCAAAGGTCTCGCTTTCGCGGGGACTGGCGGATGCAATTCAAGTGGAGTTAAGAGACGTACAACGTACGACACGGCAGTCTGGTTTGACATGACCGTGATCCCATTCTTGGAGGACTTCTAGATGACTGTAAAGGCATTCCTAAACCGGAGACGCCGCCATCTCCATCAACGACGCTCATCCAACTCCGCACCGTCTGGTGAGGATGCCACCTCTTCGATGCAAGTAGAAGGAGTCAGCGAGCAGAGCGAGAACATGCCTGTCAGTCCCATACCCCTCAGTTCCATGCTCACAGGCCAGATTGGCACGATACTGGACTTGAGCGGAGGAAGGGGCCTGATAGGAAGGCTGGCAGCTCTAGGCTTCACTCCGGGCGCCTCCGTGGAGATGCTTCAGAATTATGGCCATGGCCCCCTGATCGTCGAAGTGCGTGATGTCAGGATTGCCCTTGGGCGAGGTGAGGCACAAAAAGTCCAGGTGAGACTCAATCATAGCTCCAAGATAGCCACGAAGAAGGACGCCGAGGAATAGCCTACCATGGCCGAGAAGAAAACCATTACCGTAGCCCTGACCGGACAGCCTAACGTGGGCAAGAGCACTGTCTTCAACCTCCTCACCGGCCTTAGCCAGCACGTCGGCAATTGGCCGGGGAAGACCATTGAGCAGAAGAGAGGCACCTGCCAGCTCGATGGCGCGAAGATGGAACTCATAGACTTGCCCGGCACCTACAGTCTAACCGCTAATTCGGCTGAAGAAGTCGTGGCGCGTGATTACATCATCAAGGAACATCCGGACGTAGTCGTTGCTATCCTCGATGCCGCTCACCTCGAAAGGAACCTCTATCTCGTTGCGGAGTTGCTTCCACTTCCTGTGCCTGTCGTAGTAGGACTGAACATGATAGACGTGGCAAAGTCGGAAGGCCTGCAAGTGGATTGTCAGGTACTGGAGACCGTCCTGCGAGTACCCGTGGTGCCCATGGTCGCGACGAAGAACATCGGGGTACGCGAACTGGTGGAGGCTATCAGCGCTGTAGCATGTGGGAATGTGCCCTACGCGCCCAAGACCCCCGTCATCCGTCAGGATCACCAGGAGGTGCTACTCGAGATTCAAGGGCTCATCGCAGACTGCGTGCCCGATCCCTACCCCCTGGAGTGGGTGGCATTGAAGCTGCTGGAGGGTGACAGAGTCATCACTTCAATGATGCAAGAGCATCTTTCCGCAGACGTCTGGGATCAGGTACACACCATCCTTCATCTTCACGAGGATGCCATCATCGCTGTGGCTGGCGGGAGGTACGACTGGATCGCGCGCCTCGTCCACGCCTCTGTTACGCGCCCCAGAGTAGGCCAAATCAGCCTTACCGACCGGCTTGATCGCGTTGCTACGCACCCCGTGTGGGGGCAACTCTTTCTGGCGGCGGTTCTGGGGCTGATCTTCTGGCTAACTTACGCTGTCGGAACTCCGCTCCAGGGATTCCTGGACACCTATGTAGTACAGGCTGCCGCAAACTGGCTCACGGGATCTCTGGCCGGAGCCCCTCCCTGGCTATCGAGTCTCGTCGTGGATGGGATGATCGGAGGAGTGGGCACAGTGATCACGTTCCTACCCATTCTCCTCATCTTCTTTGGCGTGATGGGCATCCTGGAAGATATGGGCTACATGGCGCGTGGGGCCTACGTCATGGATCGCTTCATGCACGTGATGGGATTGCATGGCAAGTCCTTCCTGCCACTATTCGTGGGATTCGGCTGCAACGTTCCCGCCGTGATGGGAGCGCGCATACTTGAATCTTCGCGAACTCGCTTGCTCACCATTCTGCTAGCGCCCCTGGTACCGTGTACTGCTCGCATGGCCGTAGTAGCCTTCGTGGCACCGATTTTCTTCGGTTCGTCCGCCACACTTGTCTCGTGGGGATTGCTGTCCCTGAATCTGATCATTCTGGCCCTATCAGGGATGCTGCTGAACAAGCTCCTCTTCAAAGGCCGGCGAGTTGCCTTCATCATGGAGTTGCCCCTCTATCACCTGCCTAATTGGCGTACCATTGGATTGCAGGTCTGGCAACGGCTGCTCTCTTTCCTCCAAAAAGCAGGTACCCTGGTTCTGGTCATGTCGGTAGGCATCTGGGCTCTCTCTGCTCTCCCCTACGGCGAGATCGAGACCAGCTATTTGGCCAGCTTTGGTCGCCTGCTCGCGCCCATTGGAGAATTTATGGGGCTCGACTGGCGCGCCATGATGGCTCTCTTGACCAGCTTCATTGCCAAGGAGAACGCCATCGCCACAATGGGGATCCTCTACGGAGGAGGCGCTGGGGGAGCCTCACTGGTCACGACACTCAAACAGGCCATGACCCCAGCAGCAGCCCTGGCATTTCTGGTTGCAGAGATGCTCTTCATCCCTTGCGCAGCGACAGTAGCAGTTACACGCCAGGAGACAAACTCCTGGAAATGGACCATCTTCAGTGTCCTTTTCCTCCTGGTCGTTTCTATGGGTGCGGGTATAGCGGCATATCAACTGGCTCGGTTATGGCTCTAGTCCTTTGGTGATTGTCCGCGATGCTGGAATGACTTTCAGCTAGGGACCCCCACAAACCTACCCCCTACAACCGAAAGCGGAACCTTGCAGGCATGATGTGCGTCTTATATGCGAGGAATGTTACCCTTGAATAGACGGCTTCGCACGATGCTCACCAATCAAAAAGCACTCGTCTTTCTACCCCTGTTTCTTATGATCGGGGCAGCGTTCCTTGCTGCAGGTCATTTGTTGGCGGACTTGCCATCTCTGGATGCTCTCCACGACCATGTTCTGCCTCCCACCACTCAGATATTCGATCGGCACGGACGCCTCCTCTACGAGATCATGGACCCCCAGACTGGCAAGCACAGCTACGTTCCTCTGGAGGAAATCCCGCTGGCTCTTCGCCAGGCCACCATCGCAACAGAAGATGCAACCTTCTACGACAACTCCGGTGTTGACTTCATCGCCATCGTGCGTGCCCTCTGCATCAACCTACGCGGCGGAGAGGTTCTATCCGGGGGGAGTACCATCACCCAGCAGATTGCCCGCAACCTGCTTCTGTCGCCCAGCGAACGGGAGCAGCGCACTCTGGCACGCAAGATGCGCGAGTCGATCCTCGCCTGGCGAAG
>JAKLPW010000440.1 GCA_022013675.1 Anaerolineae bacterium
CATCCTCCATCCTCCATCCTCCATCCTCCATCCTCCATCCTCCATCCTCCATCCTCCATCCTCCATCCTCCATCCTCCATCCTCCATCCTCCGTCCTTCGTCCTTCGTCCTTCGCCCTTCGTCCTCGTAGCAGCCAATACGATGCATGTGGAGGTTAACCTCATACCGCGTTCTGTGCTATAATACCTCCCAGAGAAATTCAAACGGCAAGAGCATTGGGAGAATCCATCACATGAGTTTGGTTGTGCACGGTAGTTGGTCTGCCGACGCCTTCTTTATATGGGGCGAATCATCAGAATCCGCGCCACGCCGGCGCGGGCGCAAACCTCGCATCCCCACCCATCCACAGGCAGCGTCACCGGAAGCCCTACGGACGCTCCTGAAAAAGGCAGTCCCACAGGGAGAATGGGACGGTGTTCCCAACGAGACACGGATAGTGCTGCTGCCCTCGACTGCGGACTGGCCTCACCTGCCTCCCTGGCTACTCCCGGAGGCAGAGGATGCGAAGACCGAGTCCGAGTTGTGCTTGTCACCGTGGAAAGTGTTCGGTCTGGCGATGGACGCAGTGTCGGCCCTGGATTTACTGGCACTGTTGCCATTGGGCGATTCGCCACGCCGACAATGGGGTACTGACCTGCGCTACTGGGGCCTGGTTGCCAAGCTAGGACTGGAGCTCCTGGCGCACCACAGATACCTGCCGGGCATAACTCTGAGTGAGGCGAAAGGCCGGTACCAGGCTGTCTGGCTGCCGGTGCTGGACGATCCCCACGACCGAGCGCGCCTGCGGGCGCTGACCCAGGCCATGCCCCCTGTCAGCAGGGCACTGTTCGCTAAGAATGAAATGCCTGGCGCAGATCAGGCACTAGCACCGCACGCGCTGCTGGACAGCTTTCTCAAGCATTTGATTGACCAGGCCGTACGCGACTGGGGCCAGCCCAGCCTGGATCGTCGGCGCAAGCCCCCGTCGGGCGTCGCCGGTGCCTGGTGGTCGGCGCTGTGGGATACCAAGGGTTGGATCGAAGTGCCGATCTCGCAGCGTCGCGAGCTGGCGCACCTGTTCGACGCCTGTCACCAGTGGATGAGCCAACTGCAAGGCGTAACAGAGGCAGCGTTCCGTCTCTGCATCCGGTTGGAACCACCTGAGGTGGACCCTGAGAGCGGAGAGGTGATCTCTCCCGATTGGAACTTGCGCTACATGCTCCAGGCCAACGACGACCCCAGCTTGCTGGTGCCTGCCGAGAAAGTATGGAAAGCCCGAGGTGGCACCTTGCGCATCCTCAACCGCAAGTTCGAGTCGGCGCAAGAACGGTTGTTGGCCGGGTTGGGCCTGGCCGGGCGGCTCTTTCCCCCGATCATGAGAAGCCTCCGCACGGCACGCCCCCAAACCAGCACCCTAACGGTAGATGAAGCCTATGCCTTCCTGCGTGAGGTCGGGCCGCTGCTGGAGAGGAGCGGCTTCGGCGTGCTGGTGCCTCCCTGGTGGGACAAGCCCGGCGCTCGGCTGGGCGTGCGTACCAAACTAAGGGCTGACGCCAACATCGTCGGCAAAGGCATCCTCAACATGAATTCCCTGGTTGCATTCGACTGGGAACTGGCCCTGGGCGACGAGCCTCTGAGCCGTGAGGAGTTTGAGCGGCTGGCGGCCCTCAAAGTACCTCTCGTGCAGGTACGTGGCCGATGGGTGCTGCTACAGTCTGACCAAATCGAAGCCGCCATCGCTTTCTGGGAAAAGAAGCAGAATGAAATGACCCTCCGTGACGCCCTGGAAATGGCGCTGGGGGCTGTCCAGAACATCGAAGGGCTGCCGCTGCAGAGCGTTGAAGCCTCGGGCTGGATGGACGACCTGTTGCAGCAGTTGCAGGCGGGCGACAAGCTGCAAGAACTACCGCCGCCGCACGGTTTTGTGGGCCAGTTGAGACCCTATCAGGTACGGGGCTATTCCTGGTTGACCTTCTTGCGCAAGTGGGGCCTGGGCGCCTGCCTGGCCGACGACATGGGCCTGGGCAAGACGATCCAAGCTATTGCCTTGCTGTTGTACGAACGCGAAGGTACCGATAACCAGATCGGACCGGCACTGGTGATCTGCCCTACCTCAGTCGTCGGCAACTGGAAGCGAGAGATCCAGCGCTTCGCTCCAGAGTTGCGGGTGATGGTGCATCACGGCAGCGATCGAGCCCGGGAGACAGAGTTCGTCGCTGCTGCGCAGGAGCATGATGTGGTCATCAGCACTTACGGCCTGGCACGGCGCGACGCCGAAGATTTAGTTCAGGTTCCCTGGAGCGATGTGATCCTCGACGAAGCGCAAAACATCAAGAACCCCCACGCCAAACAGACACAAGCCATTCGCAAGATAGGGGCGGCCAACCGCATCGCCATGACCGGCACGCCAGTGGAGAATCGGCTCTCCGAGCTGTGGTCCATCATGCAGTTCCTCAACCCCGGGTTCCTGGGTTCGCAAGCCGGATTCCGCAAGACCTTTGCCCTGCCCATCGAACGCTACCAGGACAAAACGACCGCCGAGCATCTGAAAGCGTTGGTGGGGCCGTTCATCTTGCGCCGCCTCAAGAGCGACCCCACCGTCATCCAGGACCTGCCCGATAAGTTGGAGATGAAAGTCTACTGTGATCTGAGTGCCGAACAGGCCACACTCTACGAGGCTGTCGTCCAGGAAGCTTTGGCGCGGATCGCTTCTGCGAGCGAAGAGGGTATCGAGCGGCACGGGGTAGTGCTAGGCTCGCTGATGCGCCTGAAACAGGTCTGTAATCACCCGGCCCAGTTCCTTGGGGATGGCTCGGCCCTCCAAGGGCGTTCCGGCAAGCTCGACCGTCTAGGCGAGATGCTGGAGGAGGTCCTCTCCACCGGCGACCGGGCCCTGGTGTTTACGCAATTCGCCCAAATGGGCCACATGCTGCGCTCGTACCTGCAAACGCTCTTTGGCGTCGAGGTTCTCTTTCTCCACGGCGGCACGCCCCAGAAAAAACGAGACCGTATGGTGGCACGCTTTCAGCAGGAGCGAAGCGGACCACCGGTTTTCCTCCTCTCCCTCAAGGCCGGCGGCACAGGCTTGAACCTGACGGCAGCCAACCATGTCTTTCACTTTGACCGCTGGTGGAACCCTGCGGTGGAGGACCAGGCCACCGACCGCGCCTTCCGTATTGGACAGAAACGGGACGTGCAGGTGCACAAGTTCATATGTGCGGGCACGCTGGAGGAGCACATCGACGCACTCATCGAGAGCAAAAGGGCGCTAGCTGAGAGCGTCGTCGGCGCGGGCGAGGGCTGGCTGACCAAGTTGAGCACCGACGAGTTGCGTGATATCATGACCCTGAGGAAGGGGTAAGACGATGGCGAAGCGACGTAAGTCCTACGACGACTACTGGTGGAGTTACGAATCGACGCGCCCTCTTGATGTCGAGGACGGTATCAAGGCCAAGAGCGTACGAGGAAAATTCGTCAAGAATTGGTGGGCCGACCGCTGGATCAAGGCATTGAAACGCTTGATGGATTCCCCGCGTTTGAGCCGGGGGCGAAGCTACGCCCGGCGGGGTCAGGTCATGG
>JAKLPW010000441.1 GCA_022013675.1 Anaerolineae bacterium
CCGCCTGATGAGGGCGCGTCGCTGGCCGATACCAGGGTGGTCGTGTGGAAAGGGTATTGTAGAGTACACACCAATTTCAAAGTAGAGCACGTGGAGGCCATTCGGGCGGAGTATCCGGGCATCACTGTCATCGTGCATCCTGAGTGCCGTCCTGAGGTGGTGGCCCAGGCGGATCTCAGTGGCTCGACGGCTTTGATCGTGCGAATGGTGGAGGAAGCTGGCTCTGGTGCCCAGTTTGCCATCGGCACGGAGGTGAATCTGGTGGACCGTCTGGCGCTAGAGCATAGAGACAAGACGATAGTCCCGCTGTATCGTTCCCTCTGCCACACTATGTCTCTGAACACGCCCCGCCATTTGCTCTATGTCCTGGAGAAGATTATCGAGGGAGAGCTGGTCAACGTTGTTACCGTGGACCAGGAGACGAGCTACTGGGCCAATCTGGCTTTAGAGGAGATGCTGAAGGCGAAATGAGCAATATCTTGAGTGGTGAAGAGAGCAGCCATCAGATCACAACTGATGTGCTGATCATCGGCTGTGGTATCAGTGGTTCCATAGCGGCGCTGGAGCTTGCACGGAACCCTGATGTGCGGGTGACCCTTGTCACCAGGAGCCAGGACCCTCTGGAGTCCAACACATACTACGCTCAAGGGGGCATAGTCTATACTGCTGCGGATGATTCGGCTGAAATCCTGGCAAAAGACATCTTGCGGGCTGGAGACTGGATGAACAACCGCAATGCCGTGGACATCTTGGCCCGGGAGGGTCCGAACCTGGTGCGCCGCATCTTGATCGATGAGCGAGGGGTTGCTTTTGATGGATCAGCGGGGGAAGCCAAACATCATCGCACCCGCGAGGCTGCCCATTCCCGCAGCCGCATTATCCATGTACGGGATGCCACCGGCAAGGCGATTCAGGATGCGCTCATAGAGGCTGTTCGTACTCAGCCGAATATAACTCTGCTGAGTGCGAACACCGCTGTAGACTTGCTGACCCCAGCGCACCATTCCCGCAACCGACTGGCCATCTACGAACCTCTCTCGTGCGTGGGGGCTTACGTGTTTGACCAGCGGAGAAAGTGCGTGGTCACCATTCTATCCAAGGCCACAGTGTTGGCCAGCGGTGGCCTGGGTCAAATATTCTTGCACACAACTAACCCAGAAGGCGCTCGAGGCGATGGCCTGGCCATGGCCTATAGAGCAGGGGCGCGCATCATCAATTCGGAGTACGTTCAGTTTCATCCTACGGCCTTTTACCACCGGCACCGTGCCCGTTTCCTGATTACTGAATCGGTGCGTGGGGAGGGGGCTTCTCTCGTGAATGCCAGCGGAGAGCCTTTCATGCGCAAGTATGCTCCAGAGTGGGGGGACCTGGCTCCCCGTGATGAGGTAGCTCGGGGCATTCACCAGGAGATGCTGGAGACGGGGAGCGACAGCGTTTTCCTGGACTTGCGCTCTCATATTCCAGCCGAGCGCATTAAGGAGCGTTTCCCCACGGTCTACAACAATTGCCTGGAGTACGGGGTAGATGCTACTAAGGAGTTGGTACCGGTGGTGCCGGCCGCTCACTATTTCTGTGGCGGTGTGTGGGTAGACGAATACGGACGGACCAACCTGCGTCGTCTCTATGCTGTGGGAGAGGCCTCTTGCACCGGAGTGCATGGCGCCAATCGATTGGGCAGTGTCTCTCTGTTGGAGGGAGTAGTCTGGGGATACCGTGCCGCCCAGCACATTGCTGCCAATCTCTCCGAAGAACTCCCTGTAGCTCCCGAGGATATCCCATTTTGGCAGGATGAGAGCGTGGCAGGCTACCCCGACCCGGTCTTGGTGCGCCAAGACATGACCCTGATAAAGCACATCATGTGGTACTACGTGGGGCTCGTGAGGACCACTCCGCGCCTGGCGCGGGCCATGCGGGATCTCAGTGTTCTGAGGGAAGATGTGAACATCTTCTACCATACCCAACGCCTCAATGATGAACTCATTGGTCTGCGCAACAGCGTTCTGGCGGCAACCGTCATCACCCGCGCTGCGTGGGCAAACAAAGAGAGCCACGGGTGCCATTATCGGGAAGGATAGAGCAGCGCGTACTTGCGAGCAGAGGATTGGTACGGGAGCATGGTAGCGGAGGAGTTGTTATGCCATGACCGCCATCTCTCATTTTATACCATCTGGTGAGCTTTGCCGAGTCTTGTTTCAGTCTGGTTTGCGCAGGCCATTACCATTGAACCTGGTGCGCGCCTACATAGGGACTGCCACCAGAGAAGGCGACGTGGTCCTGGATCCTTTCTGTCAGGACTCCTCGGTGATCTTCTCCGCCGTCCAGACCGGTCGTCGAGTTGTGGCCGCGAGCTTCAGCCCTCTGAATGCTCTCTATGCACGCAATGAGGTTATCCCCCCTGCCGCAGATAAACTGGATGCAGCTCTGCTTCGTCTGTCCAACACGCTCAAGCTGGACACGCCCTTGTGGAAGCACCTGGGAGGATTGTATCAGACCAGGTGCTCTGGTTGTCAACGCCCCGTGGAGGCCGACTACTTCATCTGGGAGAGGGAGAAGGACCAGCCGGTGCAAGTTTACTGTACTTGCAGAGCGTGTCGCCGCAAAGGCTTCCAGGATGTTACAGAGCAGGACTTGCATCGTCTGGAGGGCATTGAGGAGCGGGGGTTTCACTACGCGTATGTACTAAGTCGCCTGGCCGGAAAGAGCGAGAAAGGGCAGGAGTTTGACCGGGGCCTGTTGGAGCTTTATACTCGCCGCAACCTTTACGTATTGACTGCTCTGCTCCTCAAGATAGAAACACTCTTCGCAGCCTCCGAGATGATCTCTCCTTTGAGATTGCTGTTGCTGCGCTGTCTGGAAGTGGGGAGCAAGCTGCAGACGGTATTTCCGGAATCGGCGATGAAGCCCCGGCAAAGCCTGCGGATTCCAGATAAGTTCTTGGAGATCAATATCTGGCAGGCCTTCGAAACGGCGGCAAGCAGTCTCAGGCAGTGGAGGGCTCCCGTGCAGGCATCCGTGGGGGCTGATCCTAAGTCCGTGTCATCGCCGGACCTCTTTTCTGTTCACTGGGCCGAGGACGAGCGTCCTTCCGTGTTCATTGGGCAACGCTCTACGCGTGAACTGGTTTCGGAGATTTCCCCCGAGAGCGTCACTTTGGTCATATCACGGGCACCTGCATTTGAGTTAGCCTACGGAGCGCTTTCGTACCTCTGGAGTGGCTGGTTATTCGGCAATGCCGCGGCCGCACGTATGCGGGCGCGCTTGTGGCATCGCTTCCCGGACTGGCCTTGGTACGCAGGTGCTCTGGGTACGTCCTTGGCAACGCTTGGTGTAACTCTGAGGCCAGGAACGGGGCGCGTGGTACTGATCTACCGTTCCAGGACTCTGGCACATACTGAGGCGCTCCTGTTGGCCGCAGGCAGCGCCGGACTCAGAGTAGAGAATCTCGTTTTTGCCAGGCAGTCTGATGCGGGAGGACGGGCTCAATGGGACTATCGCCTTACCTTGGCAAGGAATCTGGAGAAGCGCAGGAAATTCGCCGATTCGGAGACCTTGGCCAAGGCCATGCAGGATGCTGTTCTCGATGGCGCTGAATGCGTTCTTCAACCCCGCGCAGAGCCGGTTGGCGAACACCGACTCCGGTGTGCCATTTGGCAACACCTGAGCGAATCAAGGTTGTTGGACGCCGAGGTCGCCGATGATGAACTACCTATGTCTTTGACCTTCGTACGGGAGCAGATGGAGACTGCTTTGGTGAGTGGTATGGCCGATGGTTCTCTGAGTGTGGTGTCTCCCAAGCAAGGAGAGCGAATCTGGTGGATGAACTCACTGGAAGGGCGCTCACCGGAAGGGCACCCGCCTGAAAGGCGGCCGCCTCTCAGCGACCAGGTGGATGAAGCCCTGCGGGACATCCTCCTCCGGGCACCCTCCCAGGATCGACAGTCGATTCTGGAGGCGCTATATAAGCGCTTCCCGGACCTGCTGACTCCCAATGGCGAGCTGATCGAAGCCTGTCTGACATCCTACGGACAGCGGCTCTTGGGCGGGCACTATGCGCTACGGGATGAGGATCGCCCTATGAGGCTAAGCCGCGAGCTTGTCCATGTTGTTGATGCCCTCACGTTACTGGGCGAGCGACTGGGTTTCAGGACGCATGTGGAAGACCCGTTCCTCCCAGTGTTATGGGACGACGGCGAGGGCCAGGCGACATGGGCTTTTCACTGGCTCCCATCGGCGGCGCTGGGTGGTGTGCTCTCGATCGAAGTCCTTTCCACCCCCCATCCAGTGCTGGTCACGCCTTGCCGGCGGCTGGAATTGATCGAGCATAGACTGGCCAGGTCGCCGGTATTGAGAGACGGCTTGAGACAGCGGGGCTGGGAGTTCCTGCAGACCAAACAATTGTGGGCGTTGGCCGACAATGATCGAGCACGTATGGGTGATTTCTTGGCCAGTCTAGGGCTTCGTCCTCCCATCGAGCGGGACCGCGAGCAACTGACGCTGTTCCGAGAGGGCTAGCAGCCTGTCGGAGAACCCTGTAGTATAGGGCCTCGTGCCCGTTTTTTGTCTGTTTTTGAGCTATTTTGCCACTTATAAGCCGCCCACAAGGGGCTATACTACATCTCTCCGACAGACTGCTAGTGATTGATTGCCGATAGCGATGTGCTAAACACTCGCTTTACTTCAATGCTACCGAGGGGTGCGAAGACTCCCTCAAGAGTGACAATCCAGATCTGACCGGAGGGAAGGAAAGCAATGCGTTTGGGACGAGTGTACAAGAGAGTTCGTTTTCTCTCTCAGGCGGAGCGTCTCGCGCGGGCTGGTGAGTTCGACCAGGCGCTTGTGGCCTGTGACGAGGGGTTGTCAGCGTTGCCCAACGATGGGCACCTTCTGCTTCACAGGGCCATGGTCCAGGCACGCGCGGGATTGTTTACTGAAGCCGAGGGTGCCCTTCTTGAGGCAACGGAACTCCATCCTTCCCTTTCGATCTATCCGCTCTATCGGGGCCAGGTCTACTATGACCTAGGAAGGGTAGAAGAGGCTCTGAAGACGTTCCGGTTGGCTTCTAGCCTTGATCCCAGCAACAGCCTCATCCAGGCTTACGTGGGCCTGGCAGGAATGGCCCTGGGGCGAATGGGCGAAGGGCATGGCGAGTTACTAGACTGGATACGCACCTCCAACGCGGCATGGCAAAGCCGCATGCTGCTACTGTGCGAGACGTATCTAGCGAATCACCCGGACGTGTGCTGGCCGTTGGAGCAGTTGGTATCCAAGGAGGAGAAAGAAGCTCGCTCTTGGCGATTGGCGGGGATGATAGGCGATACAATGGAGCGAGGAGTCATCCGCGTCTGGCATAGAGCGGCAAGAGTGCTGGCTGCGTTGCGCTATGTGACAGATCCAGCCACTCGCCGGGCTCGCATGGCTTTTCTCAAGGGGTCTTTGCATTATGACCTGGAGGAGCATGATACTGCCTGGGAGGCTTTCTCCAAGTCCCTGGAGCTCGAGCCGGATAGAGCGCTTACGAGGCTGCGCCTGACAGATCTCTGTTTGCAGAGAGAAGATTACGCAGGAGCGCTCCGTTGGCTGGACGATGGTCAGGAAAAGGAAGAAGAATGGCCGCCAGCGATGCTTGAGATCCAGGGCCTCGCCCTGTTCCACGAGGGACGCTACTTGGAGGCCCTGGGAAGGCTGGGTGATCTGGTCTCTTCGCAACCACAGGAGTACCTCCTTGCATATTACGTGGGGTTGTGCCACCTGAGGCTAGGCGATAGG
>JAKLPW010000442.1 GCA_022013675.1 Anaerolineae bacterium
CACATGAACTGGGGTGGTCCCTACTGCACCGCGACCCAGGGGTGGTTCGACTTGCAAGAGGGTATCACATTCATTCTGTTGGATGCAACTCCGACCCCTACGCCGACTCCGACAGCATCCCCTGCACCCACGATACCCCCGCCACCCTTCACTCCCACCGCTTTCGGTTACCTGCCGCTGGTCATGAAGTGATACCAACCTCCCGCAGGCAGGCATCCCTCCCGCAGGCTCCCCTCCACACGATTCCTCCAAGCCAGCACCCCCCATCAAACCAGCACCCCTGCAACGCAAGAAACCTGCGGGAGGTTGGACCCCTACCCCAGCTCCTCCAACCGCATCTGGAGTCTCGTCTGTCGCTCGCGGTAGCCCTCTAGCTTCTCCCGCTCCTTCTGGATAACCGCTGCAGGAGCCTTGGCCACAAATCTCTCATTCGCCAGCAGCTTCTCGGCCCGGGCCATCTCCCCGCCGAGTCGCTCCAATTCCTTCGCCAGGCGGGCGCGCTCCCGTTCGAGGTCCACCATTCCAGCCAGCGGGAGATAGACCTCCACTCCACCGCTCACCAGTGTCAGAGCCCGCTCCGGTTTCTTCTCCAGCGAGCGGACGATCTCGAGCCGCTCGGGATCAATATGAGCCAGGTTCTCCAGCATGGCCCGCTCCCCTTGCAGGAGCATGTACTTGTCACCGCCGTCGATGATGGCCGCGATACGTCGCCCCTGCTCCACGTCGTTGTCAGACCGGGCATTACGCACCACGCGTACCAGGTCCATGACCAGACCGATGCCCGCCTCGGCATCATCGTCTGTCTCACCTGCCTCGGGCCAGGGCGCAACGATCAGCGCCTCGCCCTCGTGGGGCAGGTGCTGCCAGATCTCCTCCGTCACGAAGGGCATGTAGGGATGCAGCAGACGCAAGGTACGTTCCAGCACGTAGACCAGGACGCTGCGGACGGTCTCTTTCGCGGCCTCGTCCTCACCGTAGAGTCGGGTCTTGGCCATCTCGATGTACCAGTCGCAGTACTCGCCCCAGAGGAAGCCATAGAGCTGTCGCCCCGCCTCTCCAAACTGGTAGTCATCCATCAGCCGGGTCACCTCACCGATGAGCCGGTTGTGGCGGCTTATGATCCAGCGATCCTGCCGCGTCAGCGCCGCCGCGTCAGGCTCCGAGACCTCACCCGACTTCAGGTTGCCGACCACGAAGCGGGCCGCGTTCCACATCTTATTGGCGAAGTTGCGATTGGACTCGATGCGGGTCGGCGATAGCTTCACGTCGTTGCCCGGGGTCGAGCCGGTCAGCATGGTGAAGCGCAGAGCATCGGCTCCGTACTCGTCCACGATGAGCAATGGATCGTATCGGTCCGCGTCCGGCATGGACTTGCTGATCTTGCGCCCCTCCTCGTTGCGGATCATTCCATGCAAGTAGACCGTGACGAAGGGGATTTCCCCCGTCATCTCCAGGCCCAGCATGATCATCTTAGCCACCCAGAAGAAAAGGATGTCATACCCCGTCTCCAGCACCGAGGTCGGATAGAAATACTCCAGATCCTCAGTCTCCTCCGGCCAGCCCAGGGTCGAGAAGGGCCACAGACCTGATGAGAACCAGGTATCCAGAACGTCTTCATCCTGGTGGATGTTGCCACTGCCGCAGTGCGCGCACTGCGTAGGGTCTATGATCTCGCACGTCTGCTTGCCGCACTCGTCGCAGTACCACACCGGGATGCGATGCCCCCACCACAACTGGCGCGAGATGCACCAGTCGCGGATGTTCTCCATCCAGTTGTAGTAGACCTTGGTGAAGCGCTCCGGCACGATGCGGATGCGACCATCGCGCACGGCCTCGATGCCGGCCTCGGCCAGCGGCTTGATCTTCACGAACCACTGGGTCGAGACGCGAGGCTCGATGACGGTATGGCAGCGCTGGCAATGGCCCAGGGCGTGTTGGTACGGCTCGATCTTGATGAGATCGCCGCACTGGCGCAGGTCCTCGACCAATCGCCGGCGGCACTCGTAGCGATCGAGCCCCTGATACGGCCCGGCGTTCTCATTCATAGTGCCATCGTCATCCATCACATTGATGAAGGGTAGGTTATGTCGCATACCCACTTCATAGTCAGTCGAATCGTGGGCGGGCGTGACTTTCACCGCGCCGGTGCCGAATTCCGGGTCCACCGATGCATCCGCGACGATGAGGATGGCACGTTCAACAGCGGGCAGCATGGCATAGCGCCCAATCAGGTCCTTGTAGCGCTCGTCATCGGGGTTCACGGCCACGGCGGTATCGCCCAGAATCGTTTCCGGACGCGTAGTAGCGACCACGACATAGTCATCTCCCCCTCCCGTGAGCCAGTAGCGCACATACCATAGATGGGTCTCCCGCTCCTCGTGCTCCACCTCCAGGTCTGAGATGGCCGTGGTACAGCGCGGGCACCAGTTCACCAGGTACTCGCCCCGGTAGATCAACCCCTTCTCGTAGAGCCTCACGAAAGCCGTCCTCACGGCACGGGAGAGGCCATTGTCGAGGGTGAATCGCTCCCGTTCCCAGTCGCAGGAGATGCCCAGGGTGCGATGCTGATTGGTGATGCGCTTGTGGTAGACCTCTTTCCACTGCCAGACCCTCTTGATGAACTCC
This sequence comes from Anaerolineae bacterium, assembly GCA_022013675.1. Taxonomy (GTDB): domain Bacteria; phylum Chloroflexota; class Anaerolineae; order JAKLPW01; family JAKLPW01; genus JAKLPW01. The sequence goes on from JAKLPW010000442.1 coordinate 2,626, forward strand.
TCGCGCCCCAGGTCGTGACGGGTCAGGCCTTCCTTGGCAAGCTCGCGCTCCACCACGTTCTGGGTAGCGATGCCGGCATGATCGCTACCGGGCACCCACAACGTGGGATCCCCCTTCATGCGATGGTAGCGGATCATCAGGTCTTCGAGAGCCGCGGTGATGGCATGTCCTAGATGCAAAGCCCCCGTGACGTTGGGCGGCGGCATGGAGATGACGAACGGCTTCCTGCTTGGGTCTATCACCGGCTTGAAGTACCCCTGGGCTTCCCACCACTCGTAGAGCCTCCGCTCAGTCGCTCGCGGATCGTACGTCTTGGACATCTCGTTCTGCTTTAGTCCTTTGTAAGTCATCATGCACCTCCTCTAACATACAAGAAACCCCTCTCGTCAAGGACGAAAGGGGTTTTCCCTCCGTGGTACCACCCTGCTTCAGCGACGAACGAACCTCCATTCGTCGCTGCACTCTGGCGCTGTAACGGGCGAACCCGGACCGACCTACTCGATTCAGCCGGCCAACTCCCAGGCTACTTTCGGCGGCGTTCACTGCGGGGGGCTTTCAGCCGGTGACCCCCCTTCTCTACCAGCTCCGAACCGCCTACTCCTCCTGCTCACAGTCGTTAGAGTATCAACTTGTTGATATTCTATCATGTTCTCGGGCTATTGTCAACCCGGGTTTGGTTGTGAAAGAAGACTTCGGAAATCTATCGCCCGCAGAAGGCCCACCGCATTCCACACGCTTCTAGATCAGATCACAAACGGGTGCTGCCTCGCCGAAGACTTCCGAAGTCTGGCGTAGTCTGGCGAAGAGAACATTCGTGATACCTCAGACTTGACCCCCCTCTGAGCCTATGCTATTATGGTGCTCAAAGGAGTTTCGCCCGTTATCTGTGCCCACATACCCCCTCAGCGTCCAGGGAGCGAGGAGCGTGTCGCCAATGATTCAGTCCCGGCCCCCCATCACAAGCACTGCCCATAGCATTGTCGCTCGGCGCTCCGTACCCTAGCCCCTCGTGGGCGACAGGGGCAGAACCGGAGGTGCAAAACCGTGAGTACGAGTCGGAGTTGGAAAGATGCCCTGAAACAGTGGTCGCGAGCACCCCTGGGAGAAATCAGCCTCGACCTGCCGTCATGGATCGAAGACGTCCTGGACCGCTCCTGGGGCGACGAGGAAAAAGAAGAAATCGCGGATTTGGCCAGCAAGCCCTCAGCATCTGGTCCACGGGCGGCTGTAGTGTTCCTGCCCGGCATTATGGGCTCTCTGTTGACCAGCATCCGGGGCATCACCTCTCCCCTTTGGATAAGCCCCTCCATCTTTCTCAAGGGCAAGGCGAACCTGCTGGAGTTGAACCGCGACGGCACGGGCGACAGGTATCCGGAGGTAGAGATCGTCCCTGTTGGTATCGAGCAAGCCACCTACATGAAGCTGCTCCTCACTCTGGACAAAGAGACCGAGCTCTACCGATTCCCTTACGACTGGCGTCGAGCCATTGAGTGGAACGCAGACGTCCTACACCAATATCTCGAGCGTTGGGCCGGCGAGAGCGGCGAGCGTCAATTCACGTTGGTGGGCCACAGCATGGGCGGGCTGGTGGCCTGGGCCTACATGGCCAGACACCCTCGAGCAGCAGAGAAGCGCATCCGCCGCCTGATCATGCAGGGCACACCCCAGTGGGGAGTGACGGCTAGTGTCGAGGTAATGGCCCGGGGCAACACCCATACCAGGCTCCTGGCCAGTTTGAACGAGAGTAACGATATCCGGCGTCTCATCCTGAGCATGCCTTCGCTCTACCAGTTGCTGCCTCCTCCGCAAGAGCTCTTCCCAGCCGATTCGCCTTACCCCGCCAACTGGGACCTCTACGATGCCCAAGCGTGGCTGGCGGGTGACATCCGGCAGGACTACCTGGACAAGGCCCGCGCTTTTCATACTTTGTTGGCCACTGTTAGGCCTCAGGTAGAAATCGCGGACATCGTTGGCTGCCGCCAGGCCACGCTAACGCAGATGCACCGCCTGGGCGAAGCCCCACCGATCCACGAGGTCATCTACAATGAGACGAAGAAAGAAGGAGGAGACGGCACCGTGCCTCTGTGGTCTGTACGGCGGCCGGACATATCCACGTACTACGTGAACGCGATTCACATACAGCTTGCTGCAGTTAAGAAGGTAATGCAAGCTACCCTGGAGCTGATCCACGACGGGGTTCCTGCCCTGCCCACAGAGGTCCCACTGGAAGACGAGGCAGCCGGAATCCTCGATCAACTCCCAGATCTAGCCACATTGACCCAACTGGTACGGGAACGGTTGGTGCAGGGAAAAACGACGATTGAGGACCTAAGGCATTTCCATTTCCTCTAGCACTCTAGAGACTTCGGAAGTCTATCCCGTGCTGCCTAGCCGAAGACTTCCGAAGTCTTGTCGCTATTTCAATGATCTCAGCGCTCTCTGTGTGCTCTGCGGTGAGATCCTCATTGGCGAAGGTCTCCTGACCGAACCAATGCTACTTCCCTACCACAACCGCGCGATGCGATCCAGCATCCACCGCTCCAGCCGTTCCCCGTAGCGCACGAAGAGCAAGGCTATCAGAATCAACACAGCCATGAGCAACGCCCATTGCCCCGTGCTGATCTCCACCGACCCCGCCCCGATGAGCACCGGAACCAGTAGCCCTGGGAGACGACCGATGGCCGCGAGCAGCATGATACGCCCAATTGAGAGCGAGGTCAGACCGGCCAACAGACAAGCCACGTCATCAGGCACAAAGGGCAAGAGAAAGATGAGAAAGAGTACCAACTCTGCCCGCTGAGGAGACCCAGCGTACCTCTCTATCCAACTATACATGCGGGCCAGAGTGTCGGGGTGCGCCAGCCGCACGACCAGAGGACGCCCATATCGGCGTGACAGGAGAATCACCAAGAAGCTCCCTACTAACATGCCCACCATGCAGTACAACATGCCCCACCAGATACCGAAGAGATAGCCACTCACGAACCCGATCACCTGTCCCGGCACTGGGGCTACGATGGTCTGAAGGACCTGCAGTAGTATGATAGCCAGAGGACCCCAGGCTCCCCACCCCTGCACCAGGACTTCCATCCTGCTCTGGTCTCGGAAGATGACCCAGATAGGCTCTCCCCACAGCAGCAAGGCGATGACCACAGCCACCACGACTACCGCCATCAGAACCTGCCGGAGAGAGAGTTTTCTCATCGGGCTGTCCCCACGCGAGACTGGAACCATTGATACTCGTCGACCCGGCGAAATCCCTCTTCCACGAGGTACTGCTGCCGTGCATGCAGGTCCCTTTCAAACACACAACCAACCTTATCGAGACCGGCGGCAATAGCTCGCTCTATAATGCGAGCGATGAGACTCCGCAAAACGACAGGATCATCATGGCAAGCGTGCAGGGATTCGATCCAAACGCCTCGGTAGAGCAAAGTCTGCACCCAGACGCCCTCGCAGAACCCCACGATGGTATTGTCTTGCCTGGCCACCCAGATCTCATGGCACTGAGGACGAACTAGCGATACGATCTCAGGGGGTGTGTAGGACGTGTTCCCATGATGTTCTATCACGTAGCCAGCCTCATCGACTTCGGAGAGGGCGTCCACCCCAATAAATCTGCCAGTAGCCCTGGCGATGACTTCCCCCGTCACGTCGCAGCCCATTAGATCCCGGACGACGGAGGAGGCCCTGTAGCCCGCCTTGCGGAAAGACTTCTGAGAGGCAGGATTGGAGGTAGCCACCAGCCCCCGAGCTCTCTTCACCTCGCGCATCGCAGCCAGCCGAACAGCCGTCCCCAGGAGCTGTGTAGCGATCCCCCGGCGCTGCTCATCGGGACGCACGGCCAGGAGGTCCACCTCCAGATTGCGCCCCACCAGCGTGTCGGTCTCGAACGCAGTGAGAAACCCCACGACGTAGCCACCGACCAGGGCTACCAGTCCATGTTGGGCAGGCCCCCGCAGAATGGAGGCGATCTGCTCAGGAGAATAGGGACACTCCCCGAAAGTACTCCCTTCAACCGACAGGATGCCGCGCGCCTGGCGAAGCGATCCGTCGTAAGGCTGAACCTCGCACGCTGCCATGACAAGAGCCTCCTTGCGGAGGGAGTATAGCGAAGGGGATAACGCGTGTCAAGAGAGCATAATAAAGGCGGCGGAGCCAAGGATTGGAAATCCCTGCCTGAAATTGAAAAACGTCCTCAGGCGTTTAGGAACCAGTAGGGATGAGCTACGAACCCAAATTCAAACTCAGCCAAAATGCTATTGACATCCAGCCTCCAGTATGCTATAATTAACTACAGATAGAACAGAGGTTCTACTATCCTGAAAGATTGCACATCCATACTGGGAGAACCCCACGGAGATTCCCATGACCGAAGAGCTGGAATTCGTGACCTACTGCGGGATGTACTGTGGTTTGTGCGGAGAGCGGGCGCGCATACCCCA
>JAKLPW010000443.1 GCA_022013675.1 Anaerolineae bacterium
ACCCGGCATACCGGTGTGCCTTGCCACGTGGCAGAGAATCCCATAGCTTGCGTGGCATTGGGAGCAGGAAAAGCCTTGGAGCACTATCATATCTTCAAGCGAGTGTTGCCGCCTGTTTAATCGCTTGATCAGTGATCCCAAGAGATGTTGGAAGGGATGTTGGATACTCTGTCGGAAAGCAATAGTTCTGAGTGGAGAGAAGCATTTTATAAAGGACGGCGTAGGACGCTGTCGCCTACACCGTATTCGTTTGCGTCCGGGAGAGTATCCCCTCATCTGGCTTCAGGCGTCTTGTGTCTCCTGATAGTAGGCCATGCTTTGGAGCAATGCGACAGGATCCATGCTGTGACAGTGGACGTGCTTTGGTATCTTCAGGCTAACCGGTGCGTAGTTCAAGATCGCCCGCACACCGGCTGTGACCAATTGCTCGGCAACCCCTTGAGCTTCCTTCGTCGGTACGGCAATGATGCCAAACTGGATGTTCTTCTCCAAGATGACCTCCGCGAGCTTGGTTACATCCAGCACTGTCAGGTTACCTAGTCTCTGTCCAATTCTCTGAGGATCCTTGTCAAAGACCGCCGTGATATGGAAGTTCCATTGTTCGAAGCCGAAATGGCTGACCAGAGCATATCCCAGAGCGCCAGCTCCTACTATGGCTATGTTCCATTTTCGGTTTACCTGCAGTATGCGTTTTAGTTGTGAGATCAAGAACTCGATCTCGTAGCCCATGCCTTGCTTGCCGAACTCGCCGAAATAGGATAGATCCTTGCGGATCTGTGCTGGGCTGATGTCCAGGCGAGTACCTAGCTCTTGGGACGAAGTGATAGTTTGTCCCTGTTCTCTTAGGATTGTAAGAATCCGTAGATAGAGAGGCAAGCGTTGAACAACGATATCCGGTATGTTCGGGAGATGCACCTTTGGTCCTCCTTGAGAGCGTAGCCCCACGATACCAGCAGGAGCATTCAGATATCGAGTTTGTGAAAACTAACACATATAGTTTAGCACACTTCATCCCTAGCTGCAACATCTGCTGAAGGGGGGAAACGAAACAGAAGGCAGAAGCCGGTTACCAGCCCTATGCTCAAGTCGGGTACGTGACCCGACGGCCCACTGACGCCAGTTGCGGACTAGCTTGGAGCGGAATTCGTACCACTGGACCAGTTTGCTTCACAATCACAAGGATGTTGACTCGGCAGCTCTCCAGATCTCGGTCTTCTTTCGACACCGTCCGTTCAGCACGCTTGACAGGTGCCCCGGCGCGCAATATACTTCGCGCTGCAGTGAAACAAACGCGCGCAGCTATCCGTACTAGTTTTGGTGCAGTAGCTCACTCTGTGGAGGACAGCAATGACCGCACTACACCGACCGCCGGAGGAACCCCGGACTAAGGGTGGCTTCTGGCAAGCATTCATTGGCGTGGTAGATCGCCCAACAGTGGCCATGCGCTACGCGGCCGCGCACACCCGCTCTTGGTGGATTCCCGCTCTCCTGATCCTGGTTTCCCTGGTGGTGCTGACGGTTATATCTGCGCCGTTGACTGTCCAGATGACTGTCGAGAGGATGCAAGACCAGTTGTCACGCTTGAATCTACCCGAGGCACAGACGCAGGAAATGTCTGGGTTCATGCAGGAGCCTGACCAGACGCGGATTGTCCTAACTGGAGTGGGCGGAGGCCTGGTGGCTTTGGGTCTTGGCTGGGTAGTGTGGGCTACGATTCTCCATTTCTCTGCCCTGGCGCTAGGGGGCGAGAGCAGTTTCTCGAGCATGTTTTCCGTGGTGGTCTGGAGTGGACTGCCTTCCTTCTTGCGGAATCTAATGCAGGCCGTCTACATAGGGTCCACTGGACAGGCAATCGTCAACCCGGGACTCTCTGGGTTGGTCGCAACGGGAGATCTCCTGATGGACTCTACGAACGTCTTGTGGGTCCTTCTGTCATCCCTGGACCTCTGTCTGCTCTGGCACCTGCTCCTCGTTGTAGTTGGGTTTGGTATTGTCAGCGGATTTGGCCGGTTCAAGTCCGCTTGGACTGTGATGATCTGGTGGGTAGTTGGCAGGGGATTGGGGGTTGTCCCGGTGCTCCTTGGCAGGGGGTTGATGACCCGTTTCATGGGGCGGTGACCCACTTTGCCGTAGGCGTTTGGGAACCCTGCGTGCGACCAAAGTCACGCAACCACCATAGTACGTTTGGTGTCCGAATGAGAGGAAGATCATGAGACGAGCTGTGCTGATAGTTTTCATACTTGCGGTTGTCATAGGTGTCAGTATCTGGGGCTACGGGGCCTTCTCCGGGGAGAAAGCAGCCAAGCTACCTGAGGGCATCGAGACTGGGGAGGTAATGCGTGGAGATATCACCGCGTTGGTGAGCGCTACCGGCAGCATCGCCCCGGAGGCCAGGACCAGTGTCGTGTTTCGAGCTTCGGGAGAGGTTCGGGAAGTCCTGGTCGAAAGAGGCGATCAGGTCAAGAAAGGTCAGGTCCTTGCCAGACTCGATGTGAGGGTACAGGAGATTGCAGCGGCTCAGGCTGAACTGGCAATGCGCATCTCTGAACTTCAGCTCGCACGGCTGGAGACCGATCCCAGTGAGGAAGATCTGGTTGCTGCCTTGGCCTCGGAAGCCAGTGCTGAGGAGGGCCTCAATGTCTTGTTGGAGGGCCCCACGGAGCGAGAGGTGGAGCTTGCCAAGCTAAGTGTGGATCAGGCTAGGAATAGCCTCTGGTCGGCTCAGGCGAATCGTGATTCCACGGCGGGTAGCCCCATGTCGTCGGCAGGAGCCATCGCCTCGGCAGAGGGGGGCGTGGCCAACGCCGAGATCGCTTTGCGCCTGGCGGAGATACAGTACGAAAAGACCCTTGAAGGAGCTTCCGAGCAGGCCATTAAGGCCGCCGAGACTCAACTTGCCCAGGCGCGAGCCAGCCTTTCCAAGCTGAGGGAAGGCCCTTCCGCAGAGGATCTGGCAACGTCCAGACTGCAAGTGGAGCAGTCGCGGCTTAGTCTCGAATCGGCTCTCCTGCGCTTGGAGGATGCGACTATCACTGCGCCCTTCGACGCCATTGTTGTAGACGTAGGGCTCAGGGAGGACGAGATGGCTTCCCCTTCTGGGCCGAGCATCATCCTGGTGGACATGAGCCGTTTCCATACTGATGTTTTCATCGATGAACTGGACATCGGCCGGGTGGAAGTTGGCCAGGGAGTCAGTCTGGAGCTGGATGCTTTTCCAGGGGAGGAATTAGAGGGCGAGGTGGCCCACATAGATGCGATGGGTACGGCTTCGCAGGGACTTGTGACCTATAAGGTTACTATTGATCTAGGTAGTCCTAGTCTGGCCATCAAACCTGACATGACCGTCAGTGTGAAGATAATCGTTGCTGAGAGGGAGGATGTGCTGCTTGTTCCCAGACAGGCTGTTCGTCGCGACGCAGAAGGAAAGTATGTCGAGATGCTAGAGGGAGCTGATCTGAGGAGAATATCGGTGGAGGTGGGACTCAGCGATGAGGGATATACTGAGATCGTGAGTGGGTTGGAGGAAGGTGAAGAGATAGTGGTTAAGAAGCCGCGCGCGAACGTCTTTCAGATGGCAGGCGGGTAGGCATGATATGGCTGTGATCGTATTGAAGGACGTTGCCAAGGTCTACAAGATGGGGGAAGTGGAGGTACATGCCCTTCAGGGTATCACCCTCGATGTCGAGGAGGGCGAACTCATCTCCATCATGGGCCCTTCCGGCTCAGGAAAGAGCACTCTGATGAACATCATCGGTTGCCTCGACCAGCCTACCTCGGGAACCTATTTGCTTGATGGGGTTAACGTCAATGGCCTCGACGACGATCATCTCGCAGGCATTCGGAACCGTAAGGTGGGATTCGTGTTTCAAACCTATAACCTGCTGTCGCGCACTGAGGCCCTTCACAACGTCGAACTTCCCCTGGTTTATTCCGGAGCACGGAATCGGCGAGAGAAGGCCATCGCGGCTCTGGAGGCAGTGGGCCTGGGAGGGCGGATTCACCATAAGCCCAACGAGCTCTCCGGCGGTGAGCAGCAGAGGGTAGCCATCGCGAGGGCGTTGATCAATGATCCTGCCATCATCTTAGCTGATGAACCCACAGGGAACCTCGATAGCAATACCGGCCTGGAGATCATTGCGATTTTCCAGCGGCTCCATAGAGAGCGGGGCATAACCGTGATCTATGTGACCCACGATGCGGAGGTAGCGCGCTTCACCCAACGCGTCATACATTTGAAGGATGGCCTCGTTGTAAGCAATGCGCATGTCGAGCGACCGCTTTCGGCAGCGGAGGAGTTGGAGAGGCTATGAATGTTGGCGAGAGTATGAAGGTTGCTCTGCGTGGCCTGACGGCCAACAAACTCCGCTCCTCCCTGACTATGCTGGGCATAGTCATCGGCGTGGGGGCTGTCATCGCGCTTCTTTCCGTGGGGGAAGGCGCTCAGGCAGAGATAACAGGACAGATTCAGAGTATCGGATCGAATCTCATCTTCGTTTTCTCAGGCACTTTTGAAAAGCCTGGAGGGGCAGGGCATCGTCCCGTGGTCAAACGGACGAATCCTCTGACCATGGAGGACGCAGAGGCCCTTTCTGCCCTCGATGGTTGTTGCCCGTCCATTCTGGCGGTAGCGCCAGAGGTGCAGACGGGCGCGGAGATCACCTTTGGGAGCCAGAGCGTTTACCTGACTGTGTCGGGCACTACCCCGGAGTACGAGTACGTTCGCAACTTCTACCCCGTGATAGGGGAGTTCTTCACTGACTCGGACGTGGACACCCTTGCCAGGGTGGTAGTTATTGGCTATTCTGTTGCGGAGAAGCTCTTCGAGGATCTGGACCCGATTGATCAGACCGTGCGCATCAACCGCATACCTTTCCGCGTGGTAGCCGTGCTGGAGGAGAAGGGCGGCGGTGCTTTTGGCGGCGGTCCGGGGGATAGTATCGCCATCATTCCTATCACGACCGCCCAGGTACGTCTCCTGGGGACCAAGGCAACTTCCACTACCAGGGGGCGAAGAGTCGAGGTGATCAATGTCTCGGCAGTAGACGAGGATAGCGTGGAGGCAGCTATGGACGAGATCGCCATGGTGCTTCGCGAGCGGCACGGTATTCAGTTCGAAGATGATGATTTCACCATTGCCAGTCAGAAGGACATCCTGAGCATGCTGGACGAGATTACGAACGTCTTGACGATCTTTCTGGGCGCCATCGCCGCCATCTCGCTGCTCGTTGGAGGCATCGGGATCATGAATATTATGCTGGTATCGGTGACGGAGCGTACTCGCGAGATCGGCATCCGTAAGGCCGTGGGGGCCCGGCGGAGCGATATCCTGCTTCAGTTCCTCATCGAGGCGGTCGTCCTGAGCGTGCTGGGAGGAATCATTGGGATCGGTCTAGGGGCTGGTGTTTCTGCCATCGTTAACAGCCTGGGCGCTTTCACGACGCGTATTACCGTGGGTGCTGTCTCTCTGGCGGTGGGGTTCTCCATTGTGGTGGGTCTCTTCTTTGGGATCTACCCCGCCACGCGGGCTTCTCGCCTCAGTCCCATAGATGCTCTGAGATATGAGTAACCTGCCATTTTCTGTTGTTGGGCTCTCCTGACCGAGCTCTCGGTAGATGCCTTACTCCATGTCTCCCATCTCATACAGGATCGCTGTAGTGGCCACCAACCCTGCGGTCTCCGCTCGCAGGATTCTGGGGCCCAAGGTCACGGGTATGATGCCGAACCTTTGAGCCTGTTCGATTTCCTCGGGCGTGAGGCCGCCCTCTGGACCGACGAAGATGTTGACTGAGAAGGGACGCTTCGAGGTGCTTCCTTCTTCCTCGGGGCGCAGAAGCTGCCGTAGGCTTAAATCGCTTTCCTCCTCCCAAGGGACGATAGAGAGATCGGCCCTTCGTGCCATTTCGCAGGCCTGCGGGAACAAGGTGACTGGGCGCAATTGGGGGAGTCTTCCCCGTCGGGATTGTTCTGCTGCCTCGGCAATGATGCGCTTCCAGCGGATCATCTTCTCCATTCCCACTGTGTCCAGACTGGACATCATGCAGCGCTGGCAGACGACGGGCACGAACTCGACTAACCCTAACTCGGTGCCCTTCTGCAGCACCCACTCGAAGTTACGTCCTTTGAGTGTGGCTTGATACAGAGTAACCTTGGTCCGAGGCTCTCCAGCAGCCAGGGACTTTCGTACCACACGGCCCGCTACTCGGTCCTTGTCCACGGAGGTAATCTCCATCTCGTGGCTCCAGCCGGAGTTGTCGAGTAGCAGGATGTGCTCGCCCGGATGCATCCGCAACACGTTGCACAAGCGATGTACCAGTGGCCCCGTGATGGCTACGGTATCATGTGTGAGCCATTCGGGGGGTACGAAGAATCGGTACATGGGTCTACCTCCTGTTCCCCAGCAGAGCCAGCCAATCTCCCTCTTTTAACTCATCTACTATCTTGAGGCCTACGGCAGAGAGGGAAGTGCGTACGGTTTTCTCTCTGTCGCGGATGATACCGGAGACGATCAGATGGCCATTGGGTGCAAGTGAAGCTGCCAATGCTTCTGCTAGCTCGATGATTACTTCGGCGATGATGTTTGCCACTGTTAGATCGTAACCGGATGTTCTCAGAGTACAGGTGGGGGGGCTGGCATCTGCACAAGAAGACAGGGCCAGGCCTACTGGGCTTTTGGCTATGGAGCCCCGAGCCACGTGCACGTGATGGGAAACTTCGTTGAGCTCAACATTCTGGCGGGCGACTTTCGCGGCCAGGATGTCGGTATCGAGAGCCAGCACGGAGGGTGACCCCATTTTGGCTGCTGCAATAGAGAGTATACCTGATCCTGTGCCCACGTCCAGGACGGTGTCTCCGGGCTTCAAGATGTGTTCCATCGCCTGCAGGCAAAGGCGCGTTGTGGGATGGAGGCCAGTGCCGAAAGCCAATCCTGGGTCCAGGTGAATGATGATCTCCCTCGCTTGAGGGGCATACTCGATCCAGGAAGGAACAATGACTATTCGTTTCCCGATATGTTGCACGCAGAAGTGGTGTTTCCAGCTCTCGGCCCATTCTTCCTTGGGCAATAGGCGGATACGTGGCTCGGGCAAGTCGCGAATGCAACTCAGGAGATGGAGAGCTAGTTCCAGGGATCGTCGGGTTTTGGCATCGTGAGCAGGTATGAAGGTCTTGACCGTCAGAGGAACATCAGCGTCGGCCTTTTCCCTCGGCTCTTTGAAGACTTGTTCCACGACCGCGCCGCCTGTACCGAAGCGGTTGAAGACTTCGCTTACTGCTTCAGCGGCTTCCCGGTCGGTCTGGATGCTGAACTCAAGCCAGTCATCCGTGGCGAGAGGGCGATTGGCCCAGCATGGTACGGAACCTGGTGAGCTCTTCGAGCCTGTCAATGGTCAGTCCCCTGCTCGTTGGTCGTTCTGGTCTCTCTGTCCGGCGCTATATCCCGAAGGCTTCCTTCACTCGGTCGAAGAAACCTTTCTCTTCTTGCTCGATGACCTCATGTCCGAGGGTATGGCCCAATTGCCTCAGCAGCTTCTTCTGGGAATCATTCAATTCACTGGGGGTGCGGACTCGCACGGTGACTATCTGATCACCGCGTCCATTGCGCTGGAGGCGCGGTACGCCCTTCCCTCTCAGTCGGAAGGTCTGGCCCGTCTGCGTCGCTGCGGGAATGATGAGCTTCTCTTCCTCGTCCAGAGTTGGCACAGCGATCTCGTCTCCGAGAGCTGCTTGAGCAACGTTGATGCTTATGTCCAGGTAGATGTCATTCTCGCGGCGACGGAAATACGAATGGGGCTTGACCGAAACCAGAATGTGCAGATTGCCCTTGGGTCCGCCCCGAAGGCCATCCTCTCCTTCTCCTGCCAGACGGATTTGCGTGCCGTGGTCGACGCCGGCGGGGATCTTCACTTTCAAGTGTTTGGTCGTGGGAACGCGTTTCTGGCCCTGACATTCGTGGCAGGGACTCGTGACTATCTCGCCGGTGCCCCCGCAGCGAGGGCAGGTGGAGACGTTCACGAACTGTCCCAGGAAGATGGATTGGCTGACCCGGCGCACTTGGCCCCGGCCGTCACATTCCGGACAGCGTACCGGCTGAGTGCCTGGCTCCGCTCCCGATCCCCCACAAGAGGGACAAGTCTCCATTCGGGTGATCTCGATCTCTTTTTCAATACCGAAGATGGCCTCCTCGAACTCGAGAGTGAGGTCGTAGCGCAGATCAGCTCCCCGCTGTGGGCCTTGGCGGGGCTGTGTGCCCATGCCGAAACCGGTGAAGAGGTCCCCGAAGATGTCCCCCAGTCCTCCGAAGCCGCCGAAACCTCCCATATCGCCGAACTGGCCATTCACTCCTGCGTGACCAAGGCGATCGTACCGGCTTCGCTTTTCCTGGTCACTCAGCACCTCGTAGGCCTCGTTGATTTCTTTAATTCTACCCTCGGCGTCAGGACTGCTGTTAACGTCGGGGTGATACTGACGTGCTAGATTGCGGTAAGCCCTGCGGATTTTATCGCCGGTCGCATTGCGAGGCACGTCCAGCACCTCGTAGTAGTCGCGTTTGGTGGTCGCCATCGTGTATTCTACCCTTGTGGAGAAAACGATATGGTTTGCCAGTGGAGATCGTGTTCAGACTGGCACTCTGATATGGAGAGTGCTAAAGTAATCCTTCTTCAGCTTACTACGAAACGGGTTCTCTGTCAATCGTGGGGAGTGGTGGTGGGGCATGTTGCGTAGGGGCGACCCGGCGGAAAGAGTGTTTCCGTGGGGTCGCCCCTACAAGTGCATGTTTCCTATACTTCGCGGAACTCGCCTTCGACAGTGCTATCGTCGTCGGGGGTGCTTTCAGGGCCGCCATCGGGCGCGCCATCGGGTGGTGGCGGCGTGGGGCCGGCCTGCTCTTGGTAGGCCTGGGCTCCCACTTGCTGGACCGCTTGTGCCAACTCAGTGGCTTGCTGCTTGATTGCGTTGAGGTCTTTCCCCTGTAGGGTAGTCTTAAGGGTACCGATTCGAGACTCGATGTCTGCTTTGGCGTCGGACGTCACCTTGTCGCCCAAATCGCGCAAGGACTTTTCAGCAGTATAGATGGCACTATCGGCCATATTGCGGGTCTCGATTTCCTCCTTGCGCTCGAGGTCTTGCTCCGCGAAGCGCTCGCCCTCCTTCACCATGGCCTCGATTTCTTCCTTGGACAGACCGCTGGAGGCGGTGATGGTGATCTTCTGTTCTCGTCCGGTGGCTTTGTCCTGCGCCGTCACGTGGAGAATGCCGTCCGAGTCCATGTCGAAGGTTACCTCTATTTGAGGTATGCCTCGGGGAGCGGGTGGGATGCCGTCCAGCATGAAGCGGCCCAGGGTCTTGTCATCCGCCGCCAGTTGCCGCTCTCCCTGTACCACGTGGATGTCCACCTGAGTTTGACCGTCGGCCGCGGTGGAGAATATCTGGGTCTTGCGTGTCGGTATGGTTGTGTTTCGCTCTATCAGAGGAGTGGCTACACCGCCCAGCGTTTCGATGCCCAGGGTGAGGGGCGTTACGTCCAGGAGCAGGATGCCTTTGACGTCTCCTGCCAGCACGCCAGCCTGGATAGCGGCCCCTATAGCGACCACCTCATCGGGATTGATTCCCTTGTGGGGGTCCTTGTCAAAGAAGCCGCGCACCAACTCCTGTACGGCCAGGGATCGAGTCTGTCCGCCCACGAGCACGACTTCGTCAATCTGGGAGACGTCCAGATTGGCGTCTTTCAGAGCGAGCTTCAAAGGACTCAAGGTGCGGTCCACTAGATCGGCGGTGAGTTGCTCCATTTTGGCGCGTGTCAGAGTCATGGTCAGGTGCTTGGGGCCAGTAGCATCCGCTGTGATGAACGGGAGATTGATCTCCGTCTGTGCCACCGTGGAGAGTTCGATCTTGGCCTTTTCCGCGGCCTCTTTCAAGCGTTGAAGGGCCATGGGGTCCTTGCGTAGATCTATGCCCTGGTCCTTCTTGAACTCGCTGGCTATCCACTCAATGATACGCTGGTCCCAGTCGTCGCCTCCGAGGAAGGTGTCGCCGTTGGTGGACTTCACCTCGAAAACGCCCTCGCCTATGTCCAGAATGGAGATGTCGAAGGTGCCCCCGCCCAGGTCATAGACGGCGATTTCCTCGTCTTTCTTCTTGTCCAGACCGTAGGCCAGAGCCGACGCGGTGGGCTCGTTGATGATGCGTAGTACCTCCAGCCCAGCGATGCGACCCGCATCTTTCGTCGCCTGGCGCTGGGAGTCATTGAAATAGGCCGGGACGGTAATGACTGCCTGGGTGACCGGATGTCCTAGATAAGCCTCGGCATCGGCTTTGAGCTTGGCCAGAATCATCGCCGAGATCTCTGGCGGGGAGTACTCTTTATCTCCCATCACAACCCAGGCATCCCCGTTGCGGTTTTCGATGATCTTGTAGGGCAGCATCCCGCGGGCCTTTGTTACTTCTGCGGCAGTGTATTTCCTGCCCATCAACCGCTTGATGGAGAAGATGGTATTTTCGGGGTTGGTGACGGCCTGGCGACGGGCCAGTTGGCCTACCAGTCTTTCTCCGCTCTTGGGGTTTATGGCCACCACAGAGGGGCAAAGCCTCCCGCCTTCTGCCGTGGGAATCACTACTGGTTCTCCGCCTTCCATCACGGCCACCACAGAGTTGGTGGTTCCGAGGTCTATGCCTATGATTTTGCCTGTTTCTTTAGCCATGTTTGGTTTCTCCTTGTGCGATTGCTCTTAGTCAATCTATTGTTTAGTATGTCGTTGGAGTATTCAGCGCGCTACTGCCTTCTGGCACTACCGCGCACTATCGTCTTCTGCTTTCCCTTCTTCTTTCGTGTCCTACTCTGTTTGGTCCTCCTCGCCGTTGGTCACTTTTTTCGCTACTTTGACCAGCGCGGGGCGTATTACTCTCTCATTGAGCAAATACCCTTTTTGAAGCTCCTCCATGATGACACCGTCGTCAAATTCGGTGGTTTCCTCATGCATGATGGACTGATGAAGGGCTGGGTCGAAAGGATTTCCTTGGGCTTCAATGGTCTTCAGGCCTTCTTGCTCCAGAATGGCTTCTAGTTTTTGCTGCACAAGAGCGATGCCATCTATCCATGTGAAGTAGCGCATGTTGTCGGGTAGGGTCTGGAAAGCTCTCTCAAGGTCGTCCAAAACGGGCAGGAGCCTGGTGATGAGGAGGGCATTAGTGAACTTGATCAGTTCTCCTCGTTCTTTCTCGTTACGCTTGCGATAATTGGAGAACTCTGCCGCCGAGCGCTTCCACTGGTCGAGGTATTCCTTCGCCTTCTGACTTTCCTCTTCCAGCCTTGCACTAAGGGTTTCGACGGTTTCTTCCTCCTTGGGGAGGGTTTCTTCCGTTGCTTCTCCCTGCGCCTCGGACTTCTCGCCACTCTTCTCTTCGATGATTTCCTCGTTCTTAGGCATGTTGGCCTCCGTGTCTTTTCTTTCTGGTGCTAGCCGCCGATGCTGACGACTGACACGCTCTTGCATGTAGTTCCGGTATCTGTGTCACCTAATCCGATTGTGGACTAGGAGCCGTATAACTCCTCTACCAGCCCTGTCAGCAGCTGGGCTACGTATCTTACGGCAGAGATGGATCGGCCGTAGCGCATTCGGGTGGGACCTAGTACTCCCAGGACGCCGCTGGCCTCATCGTTGATGCCGTAGCGCGAGAGCACCAGGCTGAGATCCTCCATCTCGCCCCAACGTCCTTCTCCTCCGATTATCACCTGCACACCCGAAGCACACAATATCTCTTCGACGATGGATTCGAACAGGCTACGACGTTGCAGCGTTTCCACAATCCGGCAGATCTGATCTGACTGCGCGAACTCCGGTTGGCTCAGAACGTTGACCAAACCGTCCTGGTATATCTCACTGCTGCGTTTCTTCTCCATGTCCTTCATGATCGCAAAGATGCGGTCCAGTACATTCCGTTCCAATTGGGAAAGAGGAACCGGCTTGTGTTTCGCAAGCACATCCGGCAGCATCTGTCCAAGGGAGAAGTTATGCAGAATCTCGTTGAGATGGTTGGCCGCCTGGCTTAGTTCATCTTGAGGGACTGGCTGCGATAGAGCCATGATCTCCTGGCGGATAGTCCCATCCTGAAGAACCAAGACCAATAGGCATTTTGTCTCACTGATAGAGATCAATTCCGCGTGTCGGAACTGAGCCAGTCGGGCGCGAGGCTCGGTCACCAGTGATACGCTTTGCGACATGCGCGCAAGCACAGCCGCTGCCAGCTTGATCCATTGCTCTTGCCGGAGCTGGACCTGGTGAAATTGGTGTCGAATCATTCGCTGCTCTTGCGGCGTGAGCGCATTCTCTTCCATGAGCTGTTCAACGAAGTAGCGGTAACCTTTGTCGCTGGGTATTCTTCCCGCCGACGTGTGAGGTTGGATCAGATACCCATATTCATCCAAGTAGACCAGATCGCTGCGCACGGTGGCCGAACTTACTTTGCCCTGATACATTCGAGCAATGGTGCTCGAGCCCACCGGCACGGCCGTGGCGATGTACTCCCGTACCAGGATGCTCAGTATTCTTTTCCTTCGTGGTGTGAGCTCTTCCACGGGAGGTCCTCTCGCTGATACTTAGATGCCGCAGGGTCTGCGCATTTGACTATAATTAGTGCCAAATTGCTTTTTAGCACTCTCGAAGTTAGAGTGCCAATATTGTATCACTGAATGCCAATTTTGTCAAACTGGTGCGTTGGGTGTGTTGCGAGGGTAGCTTGTAGGGGCAGGGCTCGGTCAGGAGACCCTCGCCCAACGTGAGTCGGGAGACCCTCGCCCAACGGAGGAGGGCGGAGGGAGTGGATGAATGGGATGGTCTTTGTCGCTGCAAAACCTGCCTCTACGGATAACGGGGACCTGAACTTATATCGTCTCGAAGCGGAAGCGCTGTCCGAAGCGCCGCAGGGTTCGCAGCACTGGGGTGCCAAAGAGAAGTATCAGCAGGAAGTTGCCCCCAGCTCGACCCAGGTCCCACCAAAGGGAGGTAGTAACGTAGAACAGGGCATAGCGCTTGAGCGATTCCAGCAAGCCGGTATCTGGCTGCCAGTACATGCCGGCATCTTGTGCCTGATAGACGTAGGGCCAGAACCAGATGTTCATGAGAGCGCCGAAGAGCAGGCCCCATAGAATGCCCCAGGTGGCCAGTATTGCTACTTCTACTCTTGGCCAGGGTTTCATCTTTGGGAGCCAGGCGGATGTCATTCCCACCCATCCGGCGGTGAACATCTGAAAAGGAAGCCAGGGACCGACGCCTGCGCCGAGCAATGCTGATACCAACAGTGACAGTGCTCCCAACAGGAAGCCGAAGGTTGCCCCGTAGGCATAGCCGCAGAGGATAGGCAGCATGAAGACGGCCGCGAAACCTGCCGGCCCGGGCACTGCTCGCAGCACAGAATTGATAGCCGTGAGGATGCCCAACACCGCGACTATCTTTGAGTTCATTTTCCTGCTCTGTAGGTTGGATAGAATCGCTCCCAGGCAAAGCACGATCATGATGATCAGAAGCAAGGGAGCGTCAGAGGAATGGGCCGAACCGTGAGTCGTGATCTCCTGTGTGGAGTAGGCGGGAGGAGTGATGAAAGGGAACAGGAAAGAGACGATGCCTACCATGGACGCGGCCAGCAGAACGAGCGCGTTCAGCCAGGCCAGGGCTTTCTCTGAGGCCGGGACCTTGGCTCTAGTGCTGCTGGTGATAGGCGGGTTCGGGTCACTGCTCTCTGGCGATGATTTCTCTGGAAAGGCGTCTTCCCTAGATGGGCTCGTAGTACCGTACTGCCTTGCTTCACTCCTCTCGTCCGTGTGGCTCATGAGTGACTCTTACTGCTTCCAACCGCGTGCAGCACGTCCTCCACGGTCAGAAAGCGAGGATGACGGAAGAGCTTGTTGATTTGAGAGGCGAAGACCATGGATCCCGCCATGACTTCTCGTGCGGGGCCATCCACTATCACCTCTCCATCACCCAGGATTATTACCCTGTCGGCGCAGGTCGCCACCAGTTCCACGTCGTGGGTGGCCATGAGGACGGTATGTCCTTCGGCTTTCTGCTTTTGCAGCAGATTCGCCAGCGACCGTTTCTGTACGTAGTCCAGTCCCCGGGTAGGCTCATCCAGCAAGATGATCTCCGGATCGGCCACCAATATGGCGGCCAGGGCCACTCGTTGTCGTTCCCCGACGCTCAGGTCGCGAGGGTAGCTTTCGGCGTGGGCGGCCAGTCCCAATTTCGTAAGAAGTGGCATATAGTCGCCTTTGGGCATCTTGTGACTGAGGCGGGTGAAGTCCAGTTCCTCTCGAACGGTTTCGGCGAAGAGCAAGCTGCCTGGGTTCTGAGGCACATAGCCCACGTGCGAGACTATGTGCTCCAGGTCCGTGTGGCTCGTGTCCAGGCCGTATACGCGCACGATACCGCGTTTGGGGTGGAGGAGGCCGAGGATCTGCTTCAGGAGGGTGGTCTTTCCCGAGCCGTTGCGCCCCATCAGGGCGATGAACTCGCCCGGTCGCACGGAGAGGCTGACTCCGCGTAGCGCATCATGCCCGTTATATGAGAACCAGACGTTCTCCATCGCTATCGGTGAGGAGGAATGGGGTGCGTCTCCTTGCTCCGATCCTGCGGTCGAGGGGGGGATCTCGGAGGAGAGGATCTTCGCCACGAGGGGCATCCGGCGTACTTGCTTCCGTCCTGCCTTGATGGTGAGGGGGATCTCATCCCATCCCAGCTCCTTCGCTAGTGTGATCAGCGGAGGGGTCAAGTCTATGTGCTGCAATACTTTCTGTGGACTCCCCGAGATGGGCTCCTGTCCAACTCCGGGCATGTATAGTATTCGGTCGGCGTACTGTACTACCCGCTCCAGGCGATGCTCGGAGAGGATGATAGTCAGGCCCAGGTCAGCGTTGAGCTTCTGAAGGGTGGTAAGAACCTCCTCGGCGGCCTGGGGGTCGAGCTGTGAAGTCGGCTCGTCCAATACCAGCACTCGGGGGGATAGGGTGAGCACGGAGGCGATGGCGACGCGCTGCTTCTCCCCTCCAGAGAGCGTGCTCACCTCCCGGTTTCTCAGATGTGCGATGTTGAGCTGGTCCAGCACCTCTTCCACCCGTTTGCGCATGAGCAGGGGGGGCAGATTGTGATTCTCCATGGCAAACGCCAATTCGCCTTCCACGGTGTCCACCACGAATTGGGTCTCCGGATCCTGGAAAACGAACCCTACGACGCGGCTCATCTCTCGGGGTTCTTTCTCCAGAGGATCATTTCCGAAAACCTGTACCTGGCCGCCGAAACGGCCTCCGTAGAAGAGAGGAACGAGTCCGTTGAGGCATCGCAAGAGGGTGGATTTCCCTGCCCCCGACGGCCCGACAACCAGGATGAACTCTCCTTCCTCTACGCTCATGTTCAGGTGGTTTAGCACTGGGGACAGTGCCTCAGGGTAGGCATAGGTTACGTCACGAAATTCGATCATTGATAAGTCCTCGTTTGATGATTGATGCTAGGGGCCACGGGAAAACTGGGGGGCCACGGGAAAACTGGGAGGCCGAGAAAGCCGAGGCCCGTTGTCTGGCGATAACTCGTACAGGAGTGCCGGGACCGCTAGCAGCAACAGGATGCCTCCCAGGAAAGGATTGAAATCCGGGATGAGTGAGAACGGTGGGTAGGGATAGTAGCCCAACACTTGTGGTGCCATGAGCTTCATACCTGTAAATATGCCGATCACCAGGGCGCTGGTTGTCGCGATTATGGTGTCCTCTCTGCTCCATGTGGAGTGACGGTAGCGGCTGCGCTGCACTCGCCTGCCCTGTGCTCGGAAGACTCCCAGCAGCAAGACTCCTCCTATGCCAGCAATGATCCAGCCAGGCTGGCTGCGCTGCGGGAAGTAGGCCGAAAGAAGGAGTCCTACGAGGAGCCCTACCAGCCCCAATAGCGTGGCCAGTCGTTGGGCCATCGCTTGACGCCAACTGACCGGCGCCAGATTGCCTCCGAAGCCTCTGGATTCCATTGACTCGGCCAATTGTACGGCCCGCTCTAGGCCGCTGGTCAGGAGGGGCATGAAAAGCGGCAGCATGTCCCGCAGTTTTCGGAATTTGTGCCCCCGAATCATTTGGGCCTCGCGGATGTCCTTCGCGCTGGCAATCATCTGGGGCACAAAAGTGACGGCGATGGAGGTCACCAGACTGGCCTGGTAAAGGAATCCCGGCGTGTGGCGGAGTAGCTCGTAGTGGCTCACCTGGACGTTGTAGGTAGCGAAGATGAGCAGTATGGTGAACAGCGCCAGTCCGCTCACCGTCCCATAGATCACCGCTTCGAGGGTAATGGGACCCCCGATGAGGGGCCAACTCCTGGGCAGGGAGAAGATCACTATGTCTCCATGATGCACGAAGAGAGCATTGAAGGGCACAGTGAGTACCCAGAGCATCAGGCCCGCTCTCAGAAACGTTCCCCATGCCGCTTCTGTCTTTCCTTGATGCTGGGCGTAGCCCAAGGCCACAGCGAGAACTGTGATGAGCAGGTAGAGAGGATTGCGGGTCATCAGGGTGGGCATCAATGCTGCCAGCGCCCAAAGCGACCATGACAGAACGTGGTGTCTCAATACTCGATCCCTCTCCGTGCACTGATACCCTTCTGGTAGGGATGCTTTACTTCGCACATCTCCGTAACCAGATCGGCTTGCTCTATCAACTTCTGGGGAACGCGGCGGCCGGTTAGAATCAATTCGACGTGGGATGGCTTGGCATTTATGACGTCCAGAACCTCCTCCACTGTGAGAAGCCGGAAGAAGAGGGCCACGTTTATCTCATCCAGCACGACGATGTCATACTCGCCGGTTTCCATGGCCGTGCGCGCGGCCCGTAGACCCTCCTGGGCTGCCTTTCGGTCCTCCGGTGTTCCTTCCTTCACGTGCACGAAAGCGTTGCGTCCGAATTGCTCGATGGTGATAAGGGGGGCAAGAGCGCGCACGGCCTCCAATTCGCCGTAGTCTCGGCCTTTCATGAATTGCCCGATGTAAGTCTTCAGGCCCCATCCGGCGGCACGAAGAGCGAGACCTAGGGCGGCGGTGGTCTTCCCCTTGCCATCACCGGTGTAGATCTGCACGAGTCCTATTCGCTGTTCTGCTCTCATATTCGCTTTCTCTTACTGCTGCGCTCTCCGCCTGCGGGCGACAACGACCAGGCTCGCTAGCAAACCTGCTGCCATGACGCCAAAGATGATGTGGTTCCAGGGCACACCTGCCTGGGTATGGGAAGCAGATTGGAGTGTCTGGGAGGATGGAACCGAGGGCCTGCTTCGCGGTATGCGGGTCGGTGCGGCTTCGCTGCTCGCAATCACGTCGCGGTCCGTTGCAGCGCTTCCTTCCGAGGTCCTCGCGACTTCAGCAGCCTGCTGTGTTGCCTCTGGGACTTCCGTTGCCTTCTGAGTCACTGCTTGAGTTACCTCGAGTGGCACAATCGGCTCGGCGGTCGGTGTAGTTTCGGTCTCGGCCCCAGACGGGGTTGCTGGCGGTGCAGGGTAGGCCGGCTTCTCTGTTGGAGATGGAGGCGGACTCGGCACTAGAGTTGGTATGACCGAGGGAGTGGGTTGTTGGGCCGGTGGTGCAGGGTAGGCCGCCCCACTAGTTGGGGTCGGGATCGGAGGAAGCGTTCCGGTAGGCCAGGGCGTGGGACTGACCAACACGCCGGTGGGGCGTGGCGTGTTGGTGGGACGAGGCGTCCAGGTGCGCGTCGGTGTTCTGGTGGGTGTCCGTGTCCTGGTGGGAGTGACTGTTCCGGTCGGAGTTGCCGTGGTGGGCAAGGGAGTGAAAGTATAGGTGGGCGTGGGTGTCTCCGTCGGAATAGAAGTCTCCGTGGGCGTCAGGCTCGGCGTGGGTGTGATGGTGGGTGGCACACAGACGTTTAGGAAGGGCATCCAGATAGGCTGGCGGCCTGAGGTTCCCATGGAGCCGCTACCCCATGCCCATCCTTCCATGTCCCCGTCACGAACAGTGTGCATGACGGCTCCCTCGTTGGAGTAGACCCATTTATCGTTCTCGACATGCCAGTAGGACCAATACACGCACTCAGAACCCTGGCACTGGCAGAAGCAGGGTTGTGATGGGAAATCGCAGCCCACGTCCTCGATCTTGCAGACAGCAGCACCGGTGCTGCTGTACTCAAAGATGACGTTGAGGCCCGAGCGCTTGAGCACTTCCTCGCCTGTGAGTTCGTCTTCCATGAATTCCACGCAGCGAGTAATGTACCTGCCGCCTCCAAAATCCACAACCAGGGCTACCCTGTTGGGCTCCTGTGCCAGCGCAGTCGGGGGCTGACAAGGAATTGGTGCCAGGCACAAAGCGATCAGGGCTAGCAGAAACCATGAACCTGTTCGTCGTTTCATCATCTTGCATTGCCTCTCAGTTCTAGGTCGAATGGCGCGAAATGGATGGGAATGAAGAGCATGTAGATCATCGGCGTCCCTACCACCGCTTCCTGGATCCAGGAAGCGGTGCCGTTGAGGCCGTCGGGATCGTTGTAGGTGACTTCCGTCTCGTACCGACCGTCTGGGAGTTGGGAGACCTGAGCGATGTAGCTGTTCGTTTCTCTGGCCATATCTGTCGGTTCTTCCCAGATTCCTGCCATGGGACGGACTCTCAATGAAGCCGTACCGTTGCCGTTCTCATCTCCTTGGAACGGCGCAGTGATCGTCAGGGAGTCGCCCGCTGCTTCTACTCTCGGATACCCCACCGACGTGCGAGCTTGATCATGGATATCGTCCCACGAGACGATTGGTGGCGGCCCAGTGCTGCCCCAGAGCCATCCATCGATGTCTCCATCGCCGAGCTTTCGATTGCCAGACCCGGTGCCAGAGCCGCGCCACCCATCTCCATTCCAGAGATAGTACGCCCAGTAGAAGCACTGGCCTCCACCACGGCACTGACAGAAACAGGGCTCATCGGGATAGTCACAGCCATCCCCTTCGATTTTGCAGATGGCGGCGCCTACTCCGGTGGCGCCCATTCCTTCGGCACTCTCCAGGATGACGCGCAGGTCCGAGCGGCTGAGCATCTCCGTACCGCTGATCTCGTCCTCCTGGAACTCTATGCAACGTGTCAGGAAGTTACCTCCACTGAATTGTACTACGAGACCGGCCTGGTGTAAACTGACCTGTGATGGCTCTCCAACTGCGACTGGCGCAGGCATGACGATCGTTGCCAGCACCAGTGCGACGATCAGGCCTAGAAGCCTTGAGTGCGACACTTTATACTCCTGAGATGGGGAGGAAGGAGCATTCCCTGCTCCTTCCTCCTACTTGCTGTGTAAGGGTATGCTAGGGTACGACACACGCTTTTGTTGAAAGGGGCATGAATACCCTCCACACTACACTACAGACGGGAAGCGGCTGACTTAGCAAGGCAGGGATGGCCTGGGCAGTAGCAAGGACGTCGTCTCCGCTCCCGTGTTGCCATTCCAGAGCCCCACTGGCCGCTTGGAAGCCGAGCAGGTCATCCATAGGATTGGTGTTTGTCACCGTCCAACGCGCTCCCAGGGGATTCTCCCCGGCTGCTGCCAGGGCCTGCATACAGTAGGCGGTGGAATTGGCGTTGGAATCGGTTTCCCAGATACTGGACGAGGGGAAGCCTCCGGTCGGGCTTTGCTGAGAGGCCAGGTAGTTTAGGGCATCGCCAATGATCTCGGAACTTATCGGCTCTCCGGCAGCTACCAGGGCCTCAATGGCCAGGGCGGTAGTCTCAGTGTCAGCACCGTAGCCCCAGGCATCGAACCCGCCGTTGGCTTGCTGTTGGTTTGCCAGCCAATCCCTTGCGACCGTCGGTATGGGTTGTGCCAATGCCTTCAGGGCAAGGAATGCCCATACTTGATCACTAAGACCCAGGCCATACAAGCCCGTGCCCTGGTCGTAGCTGGCGGACAACTGCGCGGGCAGATCGAGTCCGCCGAAGTCTGCCGGATCGCGCCCGCCACAGATGGCGGCCAGGATCAGCTTGCTGGTGGTATCAGTAACAGTGGCATATTCCACTGCTGTACTCTCCAGATAGTCCATCATCGAAGACCCTTCGGGAACGGACCACTCGGAGGGGTCACCACCCGCGGCGGCCACGGCAAAGACCACATCGGAGGTGATCCCGGCATTGTGGCTGGAGCCTGTGAGGAAGCTGCCATCGGGTTGCTGCTGAGTCCGGAGCCAGGCCAGGGCATCCTGGACAGCCTGGAGGTTTGCAGCCCTTTGTGGGAAGGTGACTCCCAGGAGCGCGGGAATGGCCTGAACGGTGGAGAGCAGATCATCGCCCGTGCCGTCTTGCCACTCGAAAGCCCCACTTGAGGTCTGGAAACTCACCAGACGGTCGTAGGCCGTGTGCCAGGTCATGGTTATGGCGTCGGTCTCCGTGAGAGTCCTCGTCCAGGTGATGCTGGCGGGGTTCGCTCCCGCAGCCAACAGGCTTTGAGTCACGATGGCGGTGGAGTTAGAGTCCGAATCGGTGCCCCAGGGAGAAGGCTTGACCCACGGGAACCCTCCATCTGAGTTCTGCTGCCCCGCCAGGTAGGCCAGGGCATTGAGGATCACCACGGAGTCTGATGGCTCTCCTGCGGCGACCAGCGCCTGTAGGGATAGGCTGGTGCTGTTAGTGTCGCTGTCGAATCCCGCGGCCCACCCCCAACCGCCGTCACCGTTCTGCTGCGTCTTAAGCCAGACTATGGCTTCAGTCGGCACGGTTTCCCAGGCTGCTGCCAAGCCCATCATGGCCAGAGCGTGCTCCCAGATGTTTCCCTCGGAGTCAAACCTCCCCGTGACAGGGTCGTAGAAGGACGTAAGGGCGTCTATCAGGTTGCGCCCGCCGAAGTTGTAAGGATTGCCGTAGGAGGCTGTGATAGCCTGGAGCATTCGTCCCGCCTTGCCGGCAGTATCGAGCTCATTCACCTTGGACTCGAGATAGTCGAGGGGAGAGAGACGGGTCCCGCTCATCCACGTGCTGGGCTCTTCTCCTGCGGCCGCGATGGCAAGGATGGCGCGGGATGTCAAGTCGGGGGTGCCGAAGCCGCCGTCGTCGCTTTGTTGCCCTCGGAGCCACTCCAGTCCTCGCATGGCAGCCAGACGTTGCCCCTGCAGTGGCAAGGGGCGGCCGGTGAGTGCAGTGATGGACTGCGCAGTGGCCACGATGTCCTCCCCAAATCCGGATTGCCATTCAAACGCTCCGCTGGGGGACTGGAAGCTGAGCAGGTCGTCCAAAGGCGTGGCACCGTTCACTGTCCAGCGCGCTCCTAGGGGGTTCTCCCCAGCCGCTAGTAGGCCTTGCATGCTGTAAGCGGTGGAGTTGGCGTTGGAATCCGGTCCCCAGACGTTGGTCGATGGGAACCCTCCGGTGGGGCTCTGTTGAGACTTCAGATAGTTCAGCCCGCTGATCACCACGGTACAGGTGATCGGTTGGCGTGCTGCTACCAGGGCCTCGATGGCCAGGGACGTGGTATCAGTATCGGTGCCCCAGCCCGCGGCATCGAAGCCGCCGTCGGCTTGCTGCTGGGCTGCCAGCCAGTCCGCCGCGGCCTGGGGAACCTCCTGCCTCAGGGCAGCCTCGGCCAGCATGGCCCACATCTGATCGGCCAGGCCGAGGCCATACCGGCCGGTGCCCGCGTCGTAGCTGGCAGCCACTATCGCGGGCAGGTCGAGCCCGCCAAACGCGCTGGGGTTCTCATCGGCGCTGATGGCTGCCAAGGCGAGCTTGGCGGCCGTGGCGGTGCTATCGGCGGTGTAAACGGTAGCTTGGGCGGCCAGATAGTCAATAATAGAGGGGCCTTCTGCCACGGACCAGGCGCGTGGATTGCCTCCGGAAGCCACGATTGCGAAGAGAGCGTCTATGGTCGCGCCTGTGGTGGAGCCAAAGGCAGCCTGGAAACTGCCATCGACTTGTTGCTGCGTTTTCAGCCAGGCCAGCGCAGCCTCAACGGCGGCGACCTGATCGGCGAAGTCCACCGTTGCGGGTTGCTGGGCTGTGATGGGAACAGACAGGAATATCAGGCTCGCGATCAAGGCGAGCGATACGATCTTCAAGAGCCGGACGTTTTTCATGGTATTTCACTCCTTAAGTAGTGTAGCATGAAGAAACCGACCTTCCTGGTCGGGACCGATTGGGCCTGACACAGAAATCCCCTTGTCGTGAGGACAAGGGGAGGCGGGATTATGGTCCATGGATCATCGTCTCTCCTACCCCCTTTCTCGCGCAGGTTCTCGGAGCGGAATCATGGCAGGTGCTCTGGCTTACCGGACCTTTGGGCCGGATCACAGTTGCGGGACAGCGCCGGATTCGCACCGGGCTTCCCCTTTTGGACCCCCGGAGGGGTCACCATGGTCGCTGGCTATTCAATTTGAGTGGATTGTATCACTGGTGCGATGGGGTGTCAAGTGAGGGTGATGAGAGCAGTCAGCTATCAGCGGTCAGCTTTCAGCTAGGAAGGGTGTACGTCAGTTTTTGGGGGGCTATCGGAGTAGATCCCTGGTGTCGAGAGAAGATTAGGGATCTCCGCTCCATGTTCTCCGTGCCTCCGTGGTTTACACGCAGTGGGCCTCCGCATTGGCAAGTTGAGATTCCCCTGTCTGGGTCGGAGCATTGAAGGATTTGTCCGCCACCGACAGACGCGCATGGGCGCGTTCATAGTCGCAACGCACGGTCTCGTTATGCACACGGGCATAGACCATAGTTGTCGCCAGCATCTCGTGGCCCAGCAAACGCTGAAGCGATGTGATCGGCATCCCTTCGTTCACGAGGCGGGTGGCCAGTGTGTGCCGTAAACGATGCGGCGAAACACGAACCTGGGCTTCTTGTCCATATAGGCGCAGTCGTCCTGAGATGGTAGAGTCTCTGACAGGACGTTTGTGGAGAGTCAAGACATGATCGGTTTGTGCTGTACCGCGCACAGGAAGATAGGCTTTCAGGGCAGCGCGCAGTGTCGGCGAGAGCGGCACGCACCGGTCCCGATTCTCTTTCCCTTGCCGCACAATCAGCCGTTGAGC
>JAKLPW010000444.1 GCA_022013675.1 Anaerolineae bacterium
ATGGTGTAGGAGCGGGCGTGGGCGTGCGACACCAAGACGGCGCCCTATAGTCATCCAACCAGAAGAAATTGCTGGTGTCGTTGCGCTCGCATCGACCCGTCTTATCGCACGTGTGGCCGTTCTTGTTCACGTCCTCGTCCCCGTCTATCCTCCCGCCATTGTCGTTGTCCGGATCGAGCTCCTTGCGCAGAGAGTCGGCCCCGCTCAAATCGCCTTTGCGCTTAGAGTAGTTGCCCGCGATATCGAAGACGTAGCCCCGCACATCGTCCTTGTCCTTGATGCAGTCGTAGTCCGAATCGGGATTGCGGGGATCGGTCCTGAAGCGATTCCGCTCATCGAAATCGACCATGCCGTCGCCATCGGTTTGATCCTTCGTGTCTGCTGTGCCGTCGCCATCCACGTCCGGGTCCGACCGACCTTCCGAATTCGCCGCAGGAATGTGCACCCTCGTCAGGTCAAAGGGGAACGGATAGACATACTTGGTTTCGGTGGCATCCCATGGATCGATCCAGTGGACCCCGAAGCGCGTCTGACCAGCCTCGGTTATGACCGTGTATCCGTCGATGACGCAGGCGTGGAGGGGCGGACCCGGCTCTACAACCACCAAGGGCCGATTGGCATCGATGTAGCTCTTGACTTTGGTGATAGTAAGGGTTGCCCCCGGTATGGTCTCCACCGGTCTGTCGCCCATGGCCCACTTGAGCACATAGCCATTGGCGTCCCCAGCGCGCTTCGCATCGTTGGGCCAAAGTCCTCTTCGGTGGCCCAGGTCGTCCTCAGGCTCCCCCTGGCCGTAGGCGTAGTAAGAGATGTAGTCCTGGCTGAGGTTGCCCCCGAAGTGCTGGGCTGCCATGGCGATGGAAGCGCGAGCGCAGTACCAGTCGTCGTGGTCGTTCGCGACCGTGTGCTCTATGTCCCAGCGGTCTTCTCCGCCTTCGGGGCAACCGTCCAGGCAAAGCATCCCCGTATCCTTGTGTTGGATTATGGGCGTGATGCCCAGATCTCTGGCATTCACCTGAGCCAGGCGCATGCCACCACCCGTTTCGGCCGCAACGTCGATAACGGTGAAGGTCCTCACAGTCGACCAACCGCTGCTCCATAGGCTTCCTTGGGCCTGCACCCGCCAGTAGTAGCTACCGTCTGGCAGGTCAGTGGCGACGCGCCCCGTGGTCACAACTAGGTCCGCAATAGGTGAACCAAATGCCAAGTCGTCATCGACCTGTAGCCTGTACTGAGTGGCATCCGCGACTGCCTGCCAGCCAAATGAGATCTGGGACTGCATAAACGTTGTCCCGTCCGGTGGCTTGACCAAGTGCGGCGCAGGTGCGCGATTCGCCTGGCCGGGGCTGATCTCATCGGGCTGGTACACCAACCAGCAGGCGGGCGCATCGCAGTCGTATCCCGGGTAGAGCCCCACCGAGCCGTCTTGACCCAGCACGACGCCACCGGGCAGCGCCTCTGCAGGGCCGGCGAAGGCGTCGTCTATCCACAACCCTGCCAGCTCGGCAACGTCATCGTCCTCACCCGGAACGTCTCCCCAAGCGACGAAGTCCACTATCGTGTCCATGCTGCGCTCGCTGCCCATATGAAGCGCGCACTGATCCCCACTGTCCTCGTAGACGTTCACCATGCCGGGAGGCGAGTGCACCACAGCCAGATTGTCGCTGAAGTCGTAGTCATCGAAACCACTGCCAACCCCGTCGAAGTGAACCACGACGAAGGCGCCGACCGGCACTCTTGCTAGCGCAGCTGGGAAGGCGTATTCGTTGCCGTCCTCGTCGGTCAGTTCATACCCATACAGCGCGGCCGGATCGGGGCCCGGATTGTAGAGCTCCACCCACTCTCCGCCACTGACTGCAGCGATGGGCATGACTTCAGTGATCATCATCCTGCCCATGAGAGAGTGTTCTTTGAATATGAGTGGAAGGTACAGAATCGCTGGAGACGGTGGCAGCGATAGGTTAAAACGAAGATCCATCGGGGGGACCACCCCCAGTGAGGCGGCAGTTGCCTGCCCTGCCACGAGCCACAGCGATAGGTACAGGAACGCCAGCCCACCCATCATCAACTGCACAGAAATGCGGACGTGCTTACTCATGATTGCCTCCTATATTGCCAAGACCCTAAGGGTTTTACATCACGCCGTCATCGTCTCCTCGATCACACCCGAGTGAACCCACCAGACCCCGGTCCTCCGCAGAAGACCTTAGGGTCTGAGCCAACAGCTACTTACCCACTCCAGGACGACAGCACCAATGGCAACAACAGAAGCGGAGGCACCGGTGGGGCAACACCATACCAGAACCCCGCTCTCGCCTGATAACTCGTGCTGTTGGACACACCCGTCGTAGTCTGGCCCAGGGTGGCGCTGAGGCCATAGCTAGCCGATTCCGCTTGCCCGCCGGCGCCGCCCAAGGTGTACCAGGGTAGGGCATAGTCCGTCAGCCTGGCAGACAGCGCTCCGCCGGAGAGAGCGAGGCAGCAGAGAAGCATTAGGACAATCGTCACTACTCTCATACTCTTCATCTCACCCTTCTACTTGTACACCCAGATGCGGATGCGAACCTCCTGGCAACGCACGTCATCCGACATGCGCACGACTCTGATTGACGTAGTGGTCAAATCCTCCCAATACATCCCTTTGCCGCTATCTCCTGGGCGAACGTCGCCCCCATAGGTGTTTTGATGAATGCCCGACCCAAAGACATAATCTTGGAAGGTCATATCCACCACATACTTCTCGGAATCGCCTCTTAGGTCGTGCGTGATAGTCTTGCTGCTGCCCTCTTGTACATACTGCCATCCGCTGTCGAAGTCGGGGCCTGAGAAGGGAGCACTGGCCGCCTGTTGAGCATGGATGGCGTAGGGCACGCTTACGATCTGCAGGCGGGGGGTCATCTCGGCATCCGCTCCTACCTTCACACCCAGATAGGTCGAGCCCGTGAAATCGCCAGGCGAGAGCGGGTTGACACTGCCCAGCAGGACACTGAAGAGGCCGTTCTCGACCGTCACCGTCTGGGTCTCCGTCCACAAGGCTGTGCCGCCACTCGCCACGTCGTACAGAGCGAATCGGATCTCATAGTCGCCGCCAGGCACTGGATCACCCGTTGCAGGGTCGCTGAGCACCCCCTGGTAGTTCATCACAGAGGGCACCGACACGCTAGCCAGCCGGCCCAACGTGGGACTGGCCCACACGTATGTGGCACCTAATGAGACAACCAGCAGCCCCAAAGCTACCACGACGCAAATCAACGTTCGAGTTTTCATCTTTATACCTCCTCATCATCAATCCTGATCCGCCCACCCGAACTACCAAGTGCCTGGTCAGTTTCTTCTCCTACGCATCACCTCCCGTGGTCCCGACACACAGCAAAACGCCAGGCACAGCGGATAGATTCCGCCAGCCTGGCGTTTGCCTGTACTCCCGTCGCCTACTGCGCATGGACCGCTTGCCCACTGGAGCTCGCTCCCTGATCTAGGCAGTCTCTCTGAGGGTGATGAAACGATGGACGCTGGCCTGCTGAAGTGTGGTTTGACGACGTGGATAGAAAGATCTTCTCAGAACAAGTATACCACAAGGAGTCGCCCAAAGTCAAGGTTTTCACAAAAAACGGTGTCGATACGCGGTATGCCAGCTCTTGGCAACAGCAGATGAGCGACACGCGTCTCATCAACATCGGACCGGACCAAGATGTCGAGCGATGACCCTGGAAAGCAGGGCAACCAGGGAATTTCACGCACAGGCGCCAAGAGCGCAAAGCAGACACAGGCCCCATACCCCGTTGCCCTCAAATCATTGGCCACTTGCCCGGTGCAGCTCACCCCCTGACTTTGTCAATCTCCCTGCGGGTGACGAAGCGATAGGTTATACTCTTCTGGATGACGGCTCGCCAGACTTTTTACCGACACCCTCCAGTTGCCGTTTGCCTACCGCACCGGTGTGTGGTAAAATCTGGCGCATCACAATGACACCTGGGAGGAACAGATGAAGATTGTTATTCGCTACTGCACATCTTGAAACTACCATCCCATTGCCGCTAGTATAGCGGAAGCATTGAAGGAGAAGTTTGGCGATCGGATCGAATCCCTTGACATGATCGCTGATCACGGAGGTATGCACGAAATCACAATGGACGGGGAGTTAATTTACTCCAAGCTTAAGACAGGACGGCAGCCTAGCCCCAAGGAGATCGTTAAGCTAGTCCGCGCTCGTCTGAGCAAATGAGTGCATCAGATCAGTCAAGACCAAGCCCCTTGAGCGGATAGAGCTTCTGAACGCCGGATATCAGACTCCGAAGCATCCGAAAGATCGGTGCTCTGAGTCACTCCGTGGAACGAGGGCTCTTCCTCAGCCGCGCCCTCAGGCGCGAATAGCTCTCGGAGCGATCCGTGAAGCGGTAGCGCACCTGGGTCACCAGGATGTTAGTAGCGCCCATTCCCCGCAAGCATGTGACGGCGCGCAACAGACAAGACTTGCGAACGGTGAGAGAGACGGAGAACATCTCCAAGGTGCGAAGCTCTATCGGAGAACCGGGGTCGTCGAGGCGAGTGATTGTTAGCTGATCCCGCGTCTCGACGACATCTTCCTCCAGCAGACGCTGGGCGATTCGCGCCTGACGCGATATTCCTGCGCGGCGGGCGATTCCCGCCTGACGCGCGATTCCCGCCCGGCGTCTGCTTCCTGCCGCAGATACCCCCCTGACACTCGCCGTGACCAGATTGAAGTGCCGTCCCTGCAGCTTCGCATCAATCATCTCCAATACCGAGCGTGCCGTGTCAACTACTGGCTCTCGCTGTTGCAGGGATCGCGCGTTTCCGACAAGACAGGCTTGAGAGCGTAAGATCAGACCGCCGCCAAGCAGCTTGAGGTGATTCGCTCTCAAGGTTGTGCCCGTCGAAGTCAGGTCGGCAATAATCTCGGCGTAACCCATGGCAGGGGCAGCCTCAACAGCGCCACTGGCGGCCACGATAGCGAAACAGGGTACTCCGTTCTCCAGCA
The DNA here is from genome assembly GCA_022013675.1 of Anaerolineae bacterium. Lineage (GTDB taxonomy): Bacteria > Chloroflexota > Anaerolineae > JAKLPW01 > JAKLPW01 > JAKLPW01. Next base: position 5,000 of record JAKLPW010000444.1, read on the forward strand.
GAAACTGTCGCGTGAGGTTGGGGAATCCCGTTGCCACACGCAGGTCGCGTCCCTTCGTCTCTCGGAATTCGAGGGCGATGTCGGCGATGTCGGCCAAGGAGTCTGCGTCAATCCAGGTATCTGGCACAGCCAGCACGAGGTCGCAGTGACCGTAGCCTAGATCGTCATGCAACAGGATGAGCTTCTTGCCATCCTCCTCACACTCGGACACGATGTCTAACCCGGTGATGCCCAGATCCACCGTTCCATCTGCCACCTTCTGAACGATGTCCCGGGCCCTTTGGAAGAGAACAGATACCTCCGGGAGGGCCGGGATTCGTGCCGTGTAGTGACGCGGGCTCGTCTTCACCGGGCGCAGGCCACACTCTGCCAGGAAGCTAAGGGTAGGCTCAGCGAGCGCCCCCTTGCTCGGAAGCGCGACGACCACGCGTTCTTGCTCGGTCATGCCAAGTTAGCTCCTTTCGTGAGCAGGCCGTGAGACGCAACCGGAGAGATACGCCCAGATTCGTCTCCGAGGAAGTCCTTCTCGGATACTTCATCGAGCGGGATCGTGAGTTGCTTTCTGTCGGCCATGTAGCGGATAGTGATCGTCCGATGCCTCGCCTCATCCTCGCCTACCAGCACCACCAGTAGTATGTCCCTCCGGTTGGCCTGGGCCAGGCTGGTTCCCAGACTGCTGCCCGGCTTGAGCTGTAGCTCCACTCTCATGCACAGCTCGCGTCGCAGGCGCAAGGAAACCTCCACGGCGTATTGCATCTCCGCTTCAGTGATGGGAATGACCAGGATGTCCATCGGCGATGCGTGTAGGTCGAGCCGACCAACTTCTTCTCTCTCTTCTTCCTCGATTCCTCTCCTCACGCGCTCCACACCGTACGCGAATCCAATCGCGGGCACATCCTGATTCGCACCCAGAACTCGCAGCAGATCGTCGTAGCGACCTCCCCCACAGAGCTGGCTATCGGCCCCTCCGTCCTCGGCGTGGATCTCGAAGACGATTCCGGTGTAGTAGTGCAGGCCTCGCCCCATCCCCATGTCCACGGTCATTCTCTCCGCTGGGATACCAAGCCAGCCCAGCATCTCCACCACCTTCTGCAAACTGACCAATGTGCTCTCATCCAATCCGAATGAATCCAGCACCGCCCTCGTGCGCTCGAGAGCCTCTTCCGGCGGGCACTGAATGTGTCCCAATTGCCCAGCAAAGTCCAATGCCCTCAGGATTCCGTCCATCTCGCCCGCACGCCGTAGCTTGCGGTGCAGCCTGGCCGCGATCTCTTCGCGGGTACGGCCCTCCACCCTCTCGGTACCATCCGAAGCATAGACGAGATCAAGCATCATCCCAATCTGTTCCTCGGAGACCTCCTGCTCGCCACCTCTCGTGAACTCGCCGGCCTGACCACGCATGACATCCTCCCAGGCCGATGGGCCAGAATAGAGCTGGCGCAGTCGTTCCCGCACGTAGGCCGCACCGCGCTCGGGCTTGCGTAAATCCTCCATGTGACCCAGCACGAACCGGCAAGCCCGGCCATCCAGTCCTAACCGGGTCAGAAACTCTGACAGAAGTCCCACGTGCCCCACCACCAACCGGTAACGACCGAGTCCCAGGCGCTGCAAGCCCTCCCAGGCGATGGCAATAATCTCGGCGTCGGCGGCGAAACCACCGGCTCCGATCAATTCCGCGCCCACCATGGTGAATTGCCTCGACCGGCTGCGCCCGTGGCTTTCGTGCCGGAACACCGGTCCCACGGTTTGCAGTCTCAATGGCTTCGGGAGTGCCTGCAATCGCTCAACGAAAAAGCGACTAATGGATGCGGTGAACTCCGGGCGCAGGCACAGCCGTTGGCCACGGTATTCGAAGGAGAAAAGGCGACCGGCCCACTCCTCTCCCGACTTGCGCTGGAAAAGCTCGCTGCGCTCCAGCACCGGCGTCTCCACCAGGCGGTAGCCATGATCTTCCAGGCAGTCCTGCAGCCGGGCGATTATGGCCCTCTCCACATAGGCCACCTCGGGGGGCTTGTCACTCAGACCAGTTCCCCGTGATACTGATTCGACCAAGATATCCTCCATCTATCCCAGCGATTCATGCCCCCGATCGCTTTCGGGCCGGTAGCGACTCCGCAGTTCCGCGTAGACCTCCTCAGGCCTAACTCCGCACTGGCACAACGCCACCCAGAGGTGATAGATCAGGTCAGCGGCCTCGTAAGCCACGGCCTCCGAATCCCTGGCGCTCATCGCCACGATCACCTCGATGGCTTCCTCTCCCACTTTCTTCGCAATCTCCTGCGGCCCCTTCTCGAAGAGACGGCAAGTGTAGGACCCCTCTCGCGGATTGGTCCTACGTGCCTCGATGACGTTCCACAATTGTGCTAAGATTTCCACATCGCTCATTTCAGCATCCTGTAGAAACAGCTCCATGCTCCGGTATGACAGGCGACACCTTCCTGCTCCACTCGTACCAGCAAAGTGTCTCCATCACAATCGTAACGTATCTCTCGAATCCTCTGGATTTGGCCGCTGGTCTCGCCCTTGTGCCACAAGCACTTTCGGCTGCGACTCCAGAACCACGTTTGGTGGACCTCCAGGCTGCGCCGCAACGACTCCCGATTCATGTAGGCCAACATCAACACATCGCCTGAGTTAGTGTCCTGGACGATGGCCGGCACCAACCCTCGATCATCCCACTTGATCTGATCCAACAGGGAGCCTCGGAGAATAGCGTCATCCCCCGATTCCTCGGTCCCCTGCTTCTCAGCATCGACTCTCTTCTCACTCATCTGTCGGCCTCACGGGAATACCCCGCCCAGCCAGGTACGCCTTCACCTGGCCAATGGGCAGCTCCCGATAGTGAAAGAGGGAGGCGGCCAGCGCGGCATCCGCCTTGCCCTCGCTGAACACATCGTAGAAATCCTCTAGCTTCCCGGCACCCCCAGAGGCGATCACAGGGATGGAAACAGCCTCGGCCACAGCGCGAGTCATCTCGATGTCGTAGCCAACTTTGGTGCCATCCCGATCCATGCTGGTGAGCAAGATCTCCCCGGCCCCTAGCTCTTCTACTCTCTTCGCCCACTCGACTGGGTCCAGTCCCGTTGGCGTGCGTCCTCCGTTGATATAGACTTCCCAATAGAGCGTGCCACCAGACGTGGGCCCAGGCTCAATTCGGCTCCGGCGTCCATCTATCGCTACTACGATGCATTGGCTGCCGAATTTCTCTCGCCCCCTGGTGATCAACTCCGGGTTCTGGACAGCCGCCGTATTGATGGAGACCTTGTCCGCTCCGGCCCTGAGGATACGCCCGATGTCATCGGTGGTACGAAGCCCCCCACCGACCGTGAAAGGTATGAACACCCGCTCCGCCGTCCTCTCCACCAGGTCGATAATGATCTCGCGCCGCTCGTGCGAAGCGGTGATATCCAGGAAGACCAGTTCGTCCGCGCCTTCCCGATCGTACACTTCTGCGCTCTCCACGGGATCGCCCGCGTCGCGCAGGTTCACGAAATTGATTCCCTTGACTACCCGCCCATCTCTTACATCAAGACAAGGAATTAGCCTCTTAGCCAGCATCTACACCTCCCGGAAGTCCTTCAGCGCCTTTGCAGACCCTCAACGCTTCGCCGAGATCGAGGGATCCAGTGTACAAAGCCCGGCCAGCGATCACCCCTTCCACGCCCTCTGGCTCCAGCGGCAGGAGAGCGACGATGTCATTCAGACTTCGCACGCCCCCCGAGGCGATCACGCGGAGCCCACTCTCGCGCGCTAGCTTGGCGGTTGCTTCGAGATTGACGCCCACGAGCATACCATCCCGTTGTACGTCCGTATAGACGATGCGCACAATCCCCAGTGATTTCATGAGCAAAGCCAGGTCGAGCACTAGCGTGGAGCTTTCGCGCTGCCAACCGTGCGTCATCACCATGCCATCCCACCCATCAATCCCCACCAGGATTCGTTCCGCCCCCCACCGGCGCACGGCGTGCGCTACCACAGTGGGCTTCTCCACGGCCACCGTACCCATGATGATACGATCCACGCCCAGTCTCAATGCCTCCTCAATATCCTCTATCGAATGAAGACCACCACCCAACTGAATCGGCACATCCACAGCAGAGGCCATGTCAGCGATGATCCGCCGGTTCAGCAGGGCAGCATTATCTTCTTGGCCGGCAGCAAAGGCCCCATCCAGGTTCACCACGTGCAACCGCTCGGCACCTTCACGGGTCCACCTTCGCGCCATCTCCACCGGATCATCGGAGAAGACCGTCTCATCCTCGGGGCGGCCCTGAATTAGGCGAACACAACGCCCCCCACGAATATCAATAGCAGGAATCACGATCATGCTGGCCTCCCTCCTGCCATGGCAGAGAAGTTACCCAGGATTCGAAGCCCTACCCGCTGGCTTTTCTCCGGGTGGAATTGGATACCGCACACGTTGCCCGACGCCACGACAGAGGGATACGATCCTCCGTAGTCAGTGGTAGCGGTGACGATACTCGAGTCAGTCGGAACGACACGGTAGGAGTGCGCGAAGTACACGTAGGCTCCGTCTGGTACGCCAGCCAGCAGCGGATGGTCGGACTGCGGGCGAATCTGATTCCACCCAATCTGCGGCACCTTCGGTCCTTCTCCGAAACGCTCTACCGATCCGGGCAACACGCCCAGCCCCTGGTGGAGACCCATCTCCTCGCTGGTATCAAACAGCACCTGCATGCCGACGCAGATGCCCAGGAAGGGAACTCCATCCGCGATGGTGCGGCAGATTGGGTCGAGCAGCCTGAGCCTTTGCAGGTTTGCCATCGCATCGCCGAAGGCGCCTACCCCAGGCAACACGACGCCATCCGCCCGGGCGATGTCCTCCTGGCTGCAGGTGATGATGACGTCGGCCCCGATATGTTTGAAGGCCTTGTGTACGCTGTGGATGTTGCCGATATCGTAGTCAATGATCGCTATCATGTTTGCTCACACCTTGGCTTGCTCATACCTTGATTACCCCCTTAGTACTGGGGATTTGCCCAGCGATTCGGGGCTCGATTCGTGTCGCCTCGCGCAGAGCACGCGCCAGAGCCTTGAACATCGCTTCCGCCTTATGGTGGTCGTTGCGACCGGCCAGTACTCTGGCGTGGATGGTAATATGCGCACTGTGAGCCAGGCTCTCGATGAAGTGCCAGATGAGATCGGTGCCCAACTCCCCGATGCGTGGCGTGTCGAAATCGGCCTCCACCACGGCGCAGCCCCTGCCACCCAGATCAACTGCTACCATCGCCAGTGCCTCGTCCAGAGGGACAACCGCGTGAGCCATGCGCTGTATGCCGGCGCAATCTCCTAGAGCTTCGGCCAGTGCACTTCCCAGAGCGATGCCGACATCCTCCACAGTGTGATGTTCCTCTATGTGGAGATCGCCTTCAGCCCTGAGATTCAGGTCGAAAAGCGCGTGCCTCGTCAGGGCACAAAGCATGTGGTCGAAGAATCCCACTCCGGTGTGGACATCGGCAAGTCCCTGCCCATCCAGGTTCAGATTCAGGATTATGGAAGTTTCCCCCGTCTCGCGCTCCACGTGGGCTTTTCTTTCACTCATGATCAGTATCCTCCTCAGGTTAGTTCAGTAACTGACAGGTGCCCGGCACTGACGAGCAGGCCCATCAGCGTCCCAGACAGACAATCTTCCAAGTGCCAGGCACCTCACTCACTGGCAATTTCTTCGAGGGCCGCCAACAGAGCGTCACTCTGGTCGGGCCGCCCTACGCTGACCCGGACATGATCCGCCAACCCTGGGCTATCGTAGTAGCGAATCAAGATGCCCCGACGTTCTAGCTCCATCTTGAGATCATGGGCCTCGCGTCCCACCACCCGGAGCAGAATGAAATTAGTCCGGCTGGGATAGGGGCGCAGGAAATCGAACCGCTGGAGCTTGAGATACAACCGCTCTCGTTCCTCCACGATGCGCGCCACGTTTCCCAGGAGGTACTCCACGTCCTCCAGCGAAGCCAGAGCGGCGGTCGTCCCGGCCACGTTCACGTTGTAGGGCTGCTTGATTTTCCACAAATGCTCGATGATCTCATTAGAGAAGACGCCATACCCCACCCGAAGTCCGGCCAACCCGGCCCACTTGCTGAAGGTACGCAGCACGATCAGGTTGGGGTTAGACTTTACCCATCCAGCCAGACTGCGCCCGTGAAACTCTACATAGGCCTCGTCCAGAATCACGACCAGAGGCAGAGCCAGCAATCGCAGGATGTCCGCATCTTCCGGAACACTGCCATCGGGATTGTTGGGACGAGTGACGAACAAAAGTTTGGCTCGGGGTTCCCGTGCCACTGCTTCTTCAACTCCCTCTATGTCCAGGCTGAAGTCGGAGTTCCGCCACACTCTGACGACACGGGCATGATTGATTCCTGCATCGAAGCGATACATCCCGAAAGTAGGAGGGCAATCAATGATCTTGTCTCCCGGCTCTATGAACGCCCGCATGACCAGATCGATCAATTCGTCCGCCCCGTGCCCTACCATGATACTATCTGCACTTGCGCCCACGTACTCACTGAGCGCTTCTCGCAGGGCCTGTTGTCCTGGGTCAGGATAGATATGGTAGTAAGGCTGCCGGGCCAACGCTTCTATAGCTTTGGGAGAAGGGCCATAGGGGTTCTCGTTGGCGTCGATCTTCACGATCTCCTCTGGGCGCCGGCCCAGCTTTCGGCTCAGCACACCGAACGGGATAACGGGAGTATATCCTTCCATGTTTGCGATGTCGGAGCGAATGAGATCAGCTATCAGTGGAACCACTGGTCATCTCCTCATCATCATCCTCAAAACGTATTCCGATGGCACGCTCGTGGGCCACGAGTCCTTCCGCGGCCGCCATTCGCATCACGGTGTCCTTGATCCTGAGCAGCCCTTCCCTGGTCAACTCTTGGACCTGCATCCGGCGCATGAAGGCGTCCACCGAGAGTGCCGAGAACATCCGCGCATATCCGCCCGTAGGCAGCACGTGATTTCCGCCCGTGGCATAATCCCCCGCCGATTGAGCGGCGTAGGAGCCCAGGAAGACCGATCCCGCGTGGGAGATGCGATCCAGCACACTCCAGTTGTCAGCAGTCATTATCTGTAAATGCTCCGGGGCATAGCTGTTGGCGAAAGCGATACACTCTTCCAGTTGATCGGTCAGGAGGATCGCACCGTGCTCCTTCAATGCCACCTCCGCCACCGACAGGGTCGGCAAGTCGGCCATTTGCCGATCAATCTCCTGCACCACAGCCTCGGCCAGGACCCCAGACGTTGTGACCAGGATGCAAGGGCTCGTTTCTCCATGCTCGGCCTGGGAGAGGATGTCCGCCGCGATGAAGCGAGGGTTGGCCGTCTCGTCGGCAATAATGAGGATCTCCGTTGGGCCGGCGGGCATGTCAATGTCCACCTCCCCGAAGGCCAGCATCTTGGCCGCTGTGACGTATGCATTCCCCGCGCCGAAGATCTTGTCCACTTTGGGCACCGTCTCCGTGCCGTAGGCCATCGCCGCTATCGCCTGGGCACCACCCACCTTGAAGACGCTACGTATCTTCACCAAGTCTGCGGCTACCAGTATTGCCGGAGCAACCCTCCCTTCTCGATCAGGAGGCACACAAATGATCCGTTGCCCGCAGCCCGCTATGCGCGAGGGCACCCCGTTCATCAACACGGAGGAAGAATAGGGGTACTTGCCGCCAGGGACATAGATGCCCACGGCCTCAATAGGCCGAGCGACCCGCCCGACCCGGACTCCCTCTTCGATCGTGACCATCGGCTCGTCCGCACACTGCGGGCGATGAAACGCCTCCAGGTTGCGCACCGCATGGCGCAGGGCTTCGACGAGCCCATCATCCACTGCCTTGTAAGCCGCCTCGAACTCCGCACCCGATACGGCGATCTCAGTCAGCGTCGCGTGATCGAACCTTTGCGTGAGCCGGCGGAGGGCTTCGTCGCCGTGCAGCCGGACGTCCTCCATGATCTCGCGTACCGTCGGAACAATAACCTTAGTTCCTTGATCGGACCGCTCCAGGATCGCCTTCCGCTCCTCGGTAGATAGCTCCTCTAGTCTCTGAATCCTCAACTTCGCTACCTCGATACTCTTCCCCCTGAATGTTGTTGAGCCCCTATACTAGTAGAGTCACCTCTGCCACGAATAAGGGACAGAGAAATTAGTGATAATTCGTGAAATTCGTGGCCAATCTCCCTACGACTGGCTACCAACACCTGACAGGGGGACTACCCCCCAGTGACAATAAAAAAAGGGCCGTGGATTTCGGTTTCTCCACGCCCCTTGTGAGGTCTCCGTGCCCTGACCGGTGTCGTACTAGCCAGGAGGCAAGCAAGTAACCTCCGCGTGGCGGAATTCGTGGTGATGATGCTCGGAGATCAGTCCGTAGATCAGATTGCGATCTATTAGCATTTCCCGAACTCGATAAGCCACGCGCAATGTACCTCTCCTCTATGATGTTAGCGAGATTATACCACAGGTAGTCAGAAACCGCAAACCGCTTCGGTAACCTTTCATTATGAGGCTGCCTAACAGCTCGCGGTTCAGCCACCGCGAGGCTGCGGGAGAGTACCTCCCGCAGCACAATCGATCTCTAGGTACGTGCGCCCGCGATTTGCACGCGCGGAGCGCGGGCGGCTGAACCGCTTGCTAGGCCGCCTCCCATCTCGGAAAAGCGTCACTAGATGCAGTTATGTTCCTTGTGCTTGGCTGCAATGGCAGCAGCCAGTTCGTCCAGGGCAGCAAAATCGCTCTCTTTGGGCAATCCCTTGCAGAGTACGGGACTCAGTATCTCTACTTTCAGATTCGGAATCAACCCTGCGATCTGTTCAATCGCTTTGCTGCTCCAGCCATAGGACCCGATGATCGAGGCGAACTTGAGTTTAGGGCGTAAAGCATTGGCCAAGTGGGCGGCATAGATAACGAGGGGATGTGGCCCCAGATGTGCTTCGATTTCCGCCAAGAAGAGTAACCGCCCGTCAAGCGATTAGGGAGATTACCAGTTTTCACCCAACAGCTCAAAGTAGGCTCTCGCATGTGCGCAAGCCGGGCACTCCTCCGGTGCGCCGGTACCCTTGTGGACGTAGCCACAGTTCCCACATCGCCACTTCACGACACTCTCACGCTCGAAGACTCTACCCTTCTTAATGTTCTCCAGGAGAGCCAGGAACCTCTTCTCGTGCTGCTTCTCCGCAACCGCTATCGCGCTGAATACCACCGCTATGTCCGAAAAACCCTCTTCCTTGGCTATCTTGGCAAACTCGGGATACATCTTGGTATGTTCATGGTTCTCACCGGCAGCGGAAGCCCTGAGATTCTCACTCGTGTCTCCAATCACGCCCGCAGGAAAAGCAGCCGTGATCTCAACCTCTCCGCCCTGGAGGAACTCGAAGAGCCTCTGGGCATGTTCCTTCTCGTTGGCCGCTGTCTCCAGAAAGACCCCGCCAATCTGCACATAGTCTTCTTTCTTTGCCCGCGAGGCAAAGAAGGTGTAGCGATTTCTCGCCTGCGATTCTCCTGCAAAGGCCGTCAGGAGATTCCTCTCAGTTACCGTTCCCTTTACACTGCCCATCTTAGGCCTCCTTTTTGGTGGTCCATAGACCATGAATATTACAATATGCTTCGTGCCTATACTACGCAACTCCCGTTGATAACTGCCTATTCCGCAAACATCTCGGCCAGTCTCTGTAGGACTTCCCTCTGTACTGACCTGCTTACCCGCCCCAGCTTCCGTACTAGACGGGATTTGTCAATGGTTCGAAGTTGATCCAATACCACTTGCCCTTCTTTCCCCTGAAACTTGCACGCCACTCGAGTGGGGTAAAGCCGTCCTTTCGTGGTCATCGGCGCTACGATCACGGTCGCGATCCAGCGATTCATCTCATCTGGAGAGATAACCAAGCACGGTCGTGTTCTTCTGATCTCGCTGCCAAGCGTGGGATCGAGGTTAACCAGGTAAACATCGAATCGCTCGACTACCATTCCCACTCTTCCTCATCCCAAACGGTGGGGATAGCGACATTGCCGTCAAACAGCTCGTCGTCGCCTTGTTCAGCCATTGCCTTGAACTGATCCTCCCAACTGCGGCGTGCGCGATATGCTGGCCGAACCACGATTTCATCTCCTCGCAGCTCCAACTCAACTTCCCCTCCCAGGTCAGCCTGATCCAGCAAGACCTTCGGAATGCGGATACCCTGGGAGTTCCCAATCTTGACGATACGAGTCTTCACTACGGCAGGCATGATGGCACCTCCTTGGTTAGATGCGACTTATCAAGGTGCATACATTGTAATTACAATCAGTATCCTTGTCAAGTTGGGAATCACCTCCTGGGTTCCATCCCCTGCCACCTCGAGCCGCACGTGAGGCTTCGCCACGGACTCAGTCGTAATACCTCTTCAATGCCCTGAGCGCGTTCAAAGTAATCCACTTGCTCGGCTCACCCTTCGCCTCAATGTCAACTTGAAAGCGTCCGTTGAAGGTATTGGCCAGCTTCCATCTGCCCGAGGCGTCCTGCTTGGAGACCACCAGGTCTACGGCCTCCTGCATTCTCTCATCTCTGCAGCCAAGCTGTGTCAGTATCCCCAGGATTTCCAAGACATCGGTCTGGTACATCAGTGGGAACCCGAATCGCCGCCAGCCAGGCTTAGATACCTTAGAGAGATCATGGCTTCGTTTGTGAACATGATGGATGAGCATGTACTCAACTCCCTCACGGAGCGTACGATTGACATCCTCAGACCGCTCGTCCGGAGGGATCTCTGACAGAGCCTTCAGGGCCTTGACCACACCCATGTGGCAAGTATGCTTTCCCCAACAGATCTCATACCGGTCATAAGGCCAGCCCTGCGGAGGATTCGCTACGGCGTCATCGAACCTCTGGTAAGTCGCAATCCAATTGACTCCACGCTGCACTCTCAGGTCGCTCAGATATCCAAATCTGATCAGACTCCAGACCATGTTTCCTGTCAGACAGGGTATCACTTCGCTGTGCCCGCCACCACCCCTCCTGGCGCTGCGATGCATCGAAAACCCACCACTCTCCCGATCCTGGGAGTTCTCGAGAATGAACTCACAGGCATTCCTGATGCGTTCATCACTTCCATCCGCCAGAAGCTCCGCTAGAACAATGAGTTGCCACACCGTTCCTTTGTACTTGGCAGTGTA
>JAKLPW010000445.1 GCA_022013675.1 Anaerolineae bacterium
GGCCAAGAGGAACGGTGCAACGAACAGGTAGGGTGCCAGCCTATCAGTCCATGGCTTGCGTCGCTTTGTCCTCTTGATGTCTGCACCCACCCGAGCTGTCTCAATCCCCATGGATGCATCTCCTTTCGCATCTGCTGCAAACTGATTCCGCATGTGGTCGGTTTCTCTACGCTCAACCGGAGTGATCAGAGGATTCTTCTGGATCTCCATTGGTCATCATGAGTCGTCGAGATCGCCTTATTGACCCGCGTTCCCCTGGGGTGCTAGGCACAAGTACGCCATGGCGCCCAGCGTTGCCGGGCGCCATGGCGTGCACGCCTCAGGGTCTAGACTTCCCACGGATTCCCGATTTGGGTCTCCATGTCTGCCTGGCAATTCGCCAACGCTTCTTGGAGGGTCTCCTTACCTGCGATGTAGGCCTCACAGTGGTTGCGCAGTATGGCCAACTCAACCTGGAATGCAGGATCGAAGCACCCGACGTGCAGCGTGTCCAGGCACTCGAAGTAGCGAGCCACGTAGTCCTTGCCGTAGTAGTTGGGGGCAAAGCGCTTCCAAGCATCATCATCCATGCCCTCGGGCCGCTCGCCGCTCTCGGCGATCTTCACGACCTCGGCCGCTGCGACCTTGGTCGGCGGGAAGAGGCCAGCCTTATACTGCCAGCGAAGAACCGCGCCCTTGGTGTCAAGGGTCACTGCCTCCATGACCTGCCACGCTTCCTCCGGATGGGGGGCGATCTTCGGGATGGCGTACACGCCGCCGCCTGCATCCGAGCCGTACCTGGTGTGCTCCGGGGACAACGTGAACGTCCACAGGCCGCCCTGCTCGGGTGCCATCGCGTTCACATGGTTGATGCCCCAGGAGCCCACGATCCACCCACAGATGCTCTCGTCCTCAAAGCCAGGCTGCCAGTCCGAGCCGAAGTCCGCCACCTGGAAGCAGCAGTCGGCATGGTACATCTGCTTGAACTCGTCGTACATCTGCCCGAAGCGCTCATCGGAGACGATGTTGAAAGTGCCGTCTTCATTGGCCATGCAGATCTCGTCGTGGGACATCCACTGCGAGTACCTGTAGTGGATGGGCTGGGCTCCCAGGTTATAGAAGTAGTGACCCGGGTTCGCATCGATGAACTTCTGACCGGCCTCCAAGTAGTCCTCGAAGGTCTTCACCCCGGCCGGATCGATGCCCGCGTTCTCGAAGAGGTCCTTGCGATAGAGCCATACCTTCGGCTTCGGCTGCGTAGGCAGGCAAACGTATTTGCCCTGGAACAGCATCAGCTTCTTGGCACCCTCGGTGAGATCGCCCAGCCACGGGCCTATCTTCTCCTCCAGATCCAAGAGTTGGCCGGCCTTGGCGAATTCCGGGATTGAGGCATAGTTGGCCTCGAAGAAGTCGGGCGCACCGTAGCCGGATGCGAAGGAGAGACGCAGCGCCTGGTTCACCTCAGCGTCGTGCGCACCCGGGGACACGAACACGAGGTTGATCTTACCCTTCAACTCCGGGTGCGCCTTGTAGAACCCCACAATATCGGCGTCTTTTCTGGAGGCACCACCCCAGCACATAGCCGTGACCGTGACAGGCTCTGCTGGCACTGGCTCAGCGGTGATGACCTTCTCCACCACTTGAGGCGTGCCCTCGACGATAACCGTCTCCTTCACTACCTTCTCGACCGGCTTCTCCACCACCTTCTCGACGACGACAGTCTCCTTGACCACCTGGGGCGCGCAGGAGGCGAGCAAGGCACCACCTGCTCCCAGGGCGGAAATGCGCAGGAACTCCCTGCGGCTCAGTTTGCGACTCGTTTTCTCTTGAGTACTCATCACTGTTTTCTCCTTTTCACACTCTTTGTCGAACGATCCACAATCAGACTATCACGTGCACACGTATTGTCGATTCACCACCCCCTTTCGGAAAACCAGAGCGCATCAATGCGCCTTCTGCGAATCGCGCCATTGCATCCGCTCACCTGTATACTGTTGATCCACTTGTCGCAAGTTCCGGTATTGCACCGACGCACTGGACCAGCTAATGCCCTGAGCCCGACTGATCTAAGCGTAGCCGAAGGATCGAAGGATGCGGGTCTCGCCAGGCCGTCATGCTTCGACACGCTCAGCATGACTATCGAGCGCTTGTTGGTGGCGCAGCACAGCTCGCCCGTTCTACCAGACGTCCCGGGATCACAATCCTCTTGTCCCCTGTGAACTTGTCCTCGATCACATCGATCAACTTGCCCATCATGGCAACGCCGATCTCGTAGCGAGCAAAATGGAACGTGGTGAGGGGAGGAGACGATCTGCCAGCCTCCGGGATGTCGTCAAACCCGACCACAGACAGCTCCTCTGGCACGCGCTTCCCCACCTCGGCACAGGCCTGAAGGACACCGAGAGCCAATAGATCATTGTAGCACACAAGCGCGGTGACTTCATCGCCCCGTTCGAAAAGCTCCAATGCAGCCTCTCTTCCGTTCTCAACGCTCACCGGAAAAACTGAACCGACCAGAAGGCCTTCTGCCGAGATACCCCGCTGCTCCAGTGCGCTGGCCAACCCGCGGTACCGATTATTAGCGCTGGGGGACCAGGTACCCTCTACGAATCCAATCCGCCGGTGCCCCGAAGAGATGAGATACTCGCCAACCTGGCGACCCCCGTCGAAATCATCAATGGAGAACAGCACCGCATTGGGGACAGTATAGGGCGTCAGGATCACCGCGCTCTGACCACGAGAGACGGCTCTCAGGGCATCCTCTTCCAACCTGCTGCCCGCGATCATGAGCCCATCGACTTGTCTCTCGCTCAGCAGATCCACATAGTGCAACTCCAAATGAGGGTCCCTGTTGGCGTTGCATAGGAAAACACTGTACCCTCGATCGCGGGCAACGGCTTCAGCGCCCAGGATCACCTCAGGGAAGAAGGGTTCGCTGATGTCGGGGATGATGATGCCCACAGCATGGGTCTTGCCGGTGGTCAAGCTGCGAGCCAGTCTATTGGGCCTGTAGCCGAGCTGCTCGATCGCAGCCTGCACGCGCTGCCTGGTACCTTCGCTGATCTCTCCCTGCTCGTTCACGACCCGCGACACGGTCTTGGTAGATACTCCCGCCAGCTCGGCCACGTCCTTGAGGGTTACGCGCATGAGCCACCTCGCCACAAAGTGAAACGCAAAATGGATTCGCACACTGATCCGACGCGCAAATGAGGAAACCGAACTTCGAATCACTATGTCAGCGTTGACGACAGCGTGAACGTCAGCGCTGTCAGTATTGTATCACAGATCAAGGCAATTGTCAAGTAATTTTTCGAACCGTATCATTTGAATTTCTAAAGTGAACCATCTAAACAAAAAAGGGTGACCCATTGCCAGAAAAGACCATTCGCCAGATATCGAAACAAGACCTTGGTATACCCACTGGGATCTCTAGGACTCGCTTCTTTGTGCCTGGCACTCGTGAAGCGCTAGAATGCGAAATGCTACCATTGTGAAACCCTGTCTCGGCGCCCCGAACAGCCCTTTCTGCTTCTTGTCTTCTACACGAATTGTGGTATCATTGAGGCCGAAGAGTGGCTCAAGGGCCACTCCACAATGACAATACCACGCTCAACCTGGAGGCTCTAACCTTTATGACAGTTGAAGATTTCTTCGCTTTTGATAGCTTCGGGGATTTCGAGGATACGGGCTCATGGGGTGATGGCCCCGACGGCCTACTGGA
>JAKLPW010000446.1 GCA_022013675.1 Anaerolineae bacterium
AGGGTGCTAATCCACCCGGACGGAATCGAGCCCCACCAGCCTTCTGAGTTGGGAGTCAACGGAAGGGGTGTAGTGGGTGGACGAATTCGGGAAGGCCATCTGTACCAGCTCATACCCGTTGCTCACATATATGAAGAAGGAGTCCTGTCCGGGGCGTTGCTCCAGGAGGTGACAGATGCTGGTCAGCATCTTGACGTCGTGATCCTGGTCGCCGGTGCGTTGCAGGGTGATGTGGATTCTATGAACCTTTCGGGCTTTGGAAAGAGAAGATGGCGTTGTCGGCGGCGGGGAAGCGGTAACGACGTACTTCTCTGCGTGATCACAGATGAGATTGACGCGCTCGTTACGTATCTGAACCCTGCCCTGGACACGCAAGATAGCATCCGTATCCCATAGCTCTCTGGTCTTTTCGTATACCCGTGGAAAAACGGTGATCTCCAAGGTCCCCTGGGGGTCTTCGATCTCGACAAAAGCCATGGGCTGACCTTTTTTTGTAGTGATCGGGCGAGCACTGATGGGAATGCCGATGACGGTAACGATCTGGCCTTCTATGTCTGGACCGATTCGATTAGAGGGCGTGATCCCGGCCGGGGGAGTCTGCCCAAGCCTGTCCAGAGGATGGCCGGACACGTATGTGCCGAGGAGTTCTTTCTCCCAGCCAAGGATCACCTTGCGGGATAAGGACTCCTTAGAGGGAACTCCAGTCAGAAGGGATGAGGTTCCAAGGCCTGACTCCCCGGCCCCGGCATCGAAGAAGGTGAGTTGACCGCTCTCCCGCGCGAGGTGGGTTTGTTGACTGATGCTCATCATGCGATCCACTACCGCAAGCAACGCTCCTCGTTCCCCAAAGGAATCCAGGGCGCCAGCTCTGATCAGGTACTCCAGTGCTCGCTTGTGCACCTGGCGAAGATCCGCCTGGCGACAGAAGTCATCGGGATCAGCAAAGGGAGTGTCCCCTCGGGCGTCGAGGATCACCTGTGGTGGGCCGTCGCCAACATTCTTGATTGATCCCAGACCGAACCGAATGGCGTGGGTCTCTGGAAGGCAGGAGCGTTCGCCGGAGTCTTGGTCCTCAGCCCCATCGGAGTCCCGGCGTTCAATGGCAAAGTCAAGTTGACTGATTTGCACGTCCGGTGGGAGCACCTCGATTCCCAGGCGGCGGCACTCTGCCACCAGAGTGGGGATCTTGTCGAAGTTGTGCCGCTCCACAGACAAAAGAGCCGCCATGTACTCTACCGGGAAGTTGGCCTTGAGATAGGCCGTTTGGCAGGTAATTACGGCGTAGGCCGCACTGTGGGCCTTATTGAAGCCGTAGTTGGCAAAGTACTCGATCTCCTTGAATATCACCTCGGCGGCATCTTCCTCTATGCCTTTGTCCAAGGCCCCCTTGATGAACCTGCTCTTCTGCCGCTTTAGCGCCTTCTCCTTCTTCTTGCCGACAGCCCTCCGCAGTAAGTCGGCCTCTCCGGCCGTGAAGCCGGCCAGGTCCGTTACGATGCGGATGATTTGCTCCTGGTAGACGATGATGCCGAAGGTGTCCTTGAGGATCGGCTCCAGCAGGGGATGCTTGTACTGGACTGACTGTTCACCATGTTTACGGGCCGCGTAGTCGGGGATGAATTTCATGGGGCCGGGTCTGTACAATGAGAGGAAAGCGACCACGTCGTCGAATCTGGACGGGAGGATTCCTTGCATCGCGCGCCGCATGCCCTCGCTCTCGACCTGGAATATGCCTGTGACCTCGCCACTGCACAGAAGTTCGTAGATGGAGGGATCATCCAAGGGTATGTCCGAGGGGGAGAGTGTAATCCCTCGCATCTTTTTGATCCAGGCACAAGTGCGTTGGATGACGCTCAGGGTAGAGAGCCCGAGGATGTCGATCTTGAGCAGCCCGATGCTTTCCAATGCCTCCATGCCGTACTGGGCGATGACGCCCTCTCCTTTGGGGGCCCTCTGCAAGGGGGTATATTCGACCAGGGGTTTGTCGCCGACGACGACGCCAGCGGCATGAGTGGAGGTGTGACGAGCCAGTCCCTCGAGCTTCATGGCTTTATCAACGAGTTCGCGGATGTACTCCTCGGACTCATAGAGTTCCTGTAGTTCACGGCATTCAGACAATGCTTTCTGGATGGTCATCTTGGGACCGAAAGGGATCGCCTTGGCGACCTTGTCCACATCTCCCAGGAGGATACCCAGCGCGCGACCGACGTCGCGAACGGCACCACGAGCTGCCATGGTTCCAAATGTGGCTATCTGGGCCACATGATCCTCGCCGTACTTCTGTACTATGTAGTTGATCGTTTCCTCGCGCCGGTCATCGGGGAAGTCCAGGTCAATGTCTGGCATGGTGACTCTGCCCGGGTTCAGAAAACGCTCGAAGATGAGGTCGTGTTCCAATGGATCCAATTGGGTAATGTCCAAGGCATAGGCGACGATGCTGCCGGCTGCCGATCCACGTCCGGGCCCTACAAGGATGTCGTTATGCTGGGCGAAACGCACCAAGTCCCAGACGATGAGGAAATAGGTGTCGAACCCCATTTTATGGATGATGGCGAGTTCGTGCTCAAGCCGGGCCTGAACCTCGTCAGAGATTCCGTCGGGGTAACGCCGCTGGAGTCCCTCCTCGCAGAGATGCCGCAGGTAGCTTTCGGCTGTGTGTCCTTCGGGCACTTCGAAGGGGGGCAGGTGATAGCCGTTGGACTTGATGCTGAAGTTGCATCGCTCGGCGATCCTCACGGTATTGGCGACGGCGTCGGGGTATTCGGCGAAGAGAGCCGCCATCTCCTCAGGACTTCGGAGGTAGAAGTCATTGCTGCCCATGCGCATACGCTTGGGGTCGCTCATCGTCGTCCCCGTTTGGATGGCCAACAGTAATTCTTGTGCCTCAGCGTCATCGGCCAGCACATAATGGACGTCGTTGGTGGCAACCAGAGGGATACTCAGTTCCTTCCCGAGGGCCGCCAGTTTGGCATTGATTGCTTGTAGCTCCTTCATTCCTTCGTGCTGCTGTAGCTCCAGATAGAAGTTCCCGTCGCCGAAAGTGTCCCGATACCATCGAGCGGCTTCGCGAGCTTCATCCATTTGCCCGGACTGAATCAGGCGGGGAAGCTCACCGGAGGCACAGGCACTGAGGGCGATGAGGCCTTCGCAATGTTCTGCGAGCAGCTCCTTGTCGATGCGGGGCTTGTAGTAGAAGCCCTCTAGATGAGCCTGGGTTGTGAGGAACAGAAGGTTCCGATAGCCAACTTCGTCCTTGACCAGTAGTATCAAGTGGTAGGAGTGGCTGTCCAGTTTCCCTTCCCGCATTCGCATGCCGCGCGCGGCAACGTACATCTCGGAGCCAATGATGGGCCGAATTCCCTGTTGCTGCGCAATGGTGCAGAAGTCAACCGCAGCGTACATGACCCCGTGGTCAGTGAGGGCGATAGCGTCCATGCCCAGTTCGCCAGCGCGCGAAACCAGATCCTTCAGGCGAGACATACCGTCCAGCAACGAGAACTCCGAGTGTACGTGCAAGTGAACGAAATCCCCCACTACCATGCCTCCTCAGTTTCCTCAATGGGCTCAACGCGGCTGCTATGCCTTCGTTGGCAACGTAGAGAAACGTCTGGCTGTCTCCTGTAGGCATTATACCACAAAAACTGGGGATCTGACCACTCAAATGATACCTCGGTGTTTAAAATCGCACGGGTTTTTGCTTGGTTTTGGGGGGGCAATGCCTGGGGGAGCGGGAAAGGGGGGTTGATAGGATTACACTATTCATATTATTGACCGCTTTTTTACGTCAGAATCACTCAATATGTGGTATACTGTCATTACTAGAGTTTTGAGGTGATTTGTTTCGTATAGCTGATAGGTGAGAGAGATTCTGATTTGTGAGAGGTGAGACACGCGGTGAATAACAAACTGGAAAGGCTCCTTACAGCGAGAGAAGCAGGCGACTACCTGCACATTAGCTTGTTGACTCTGGCAAAAGTCGAAAGGGAGGGGTATTTGATTCCCTTCCGTACTCCTGGTGGGCACCGTCGCTACAGCCTGCAGATGCTAAACGAGTACCTGGAGCAGAGTCGTCGCCCACCAATTGATCAAGGGGATGAAGTCAGCCATGTGCACGGAGGGAACTGATTGGACTTTGTTTCTTGCCACACGCTCCACGAGTGGCTGATTCTCTGCATAGTTGCGGCGCGCTTGGGTAGCGCTTCTTGTCAGAACGAGCAGCACATACACCCTCTTGCGCGCCGCAACTATTCCCACCAATAGAAACGATCCGACCACAGCCGGTACGCCATGGGGGCGACTGGGGTCAAGAGGGGAGGTATCCTCGCAGCAAGGATACCTCCCCTCTCCCATGTCCACCGATTGAGATCAGCCGGATGCAAAAAAGCCACCGATCGGATTCGAACCGATGACCTGGCGCTTACGAAGCGTCTGCTCTACCGACTGAGCTACGGTGGCGTGAACTGGCGAGTCTCGCGAATCGCGAGCTGGTGACCGCCTGTTTCAACAGCACCGATTATACCACAGCTATCGGGGGACTCCAAAATGGATCACGAATAGGGATCACGAATTGGAATCACGAATTGCACGAATGGGACGAATCTCACGAATGGAGCGACCGGGGCCAGTTTGGTAGAGACGCCATATATGGCGTCTCTACGATGGCGGGCCTCACCTGTCTTCATGGGGATACGCTTATCAAATGTGTCCGAGAGACCCCGGCGGCATTGTGCAAGCGCTTATCTGCCGTCCATAGTTCGCCGCGTAACGCCTCCGCCAGCGCCAGGTAGAAGCTGTCGTAGGCAGCGGCGCGTTTTAGCCGCATCGTCCAGTCAAATGCCAATGTGGTTTGGGCTTCGTCAGGGGGGATCAACTGTACATCGAGTTTCTGCGCCAGGGTCAATGCTTGCTGCCCTTCAGCGCGGGTGATTTGTCCGAAATGTATCACTCTGCACAACGCGGACGTGATCTGGTAGAGCCACAGCGTCGGCGCGAACAACATGTAACCATCTTTGTGCCATTGCGTAACCAGCGCCTGACACCGTTTTTGGTGAGGTCCGGGCAGCAGCAATCTGAATGCAAAGCTGGCATCAATTACCAGGTACTTGCTCATCCCGAGCCTCCAGGTCCGCCCGCGCCGCTTGCCAAAGCGCGTCCACATCCAACGGTTTGCCCTCGCGGCGCGCCAGGATTTCGGCCGCCAGATTGTCACTTTCAGCCACCCACGCCTGCCAGTGCCTAAATCGGTCGTTCCCTTGTTCCTGCTGGAGCCGTTCGTAATCCGCAATACTGACCAGCGCCGCTTTGGGTTTGCCGCGGGATGTTAAAATGACTCTCTCGCCACCGTAGGCAACGCGGTTGACCAACTCGGAAATATCCCGTTTTACCTGCCCGATGGCGATACTCGTTTCTATCACTTTCACTTTGTCTCTGCCTCTTTGCTTCAGTTCTGCCTCCCCAGGAATGACCTTTGGACAGCAATCTCAGTGTCTTCCACTAGCCTGGCAAGGTCAGGTGAAGCTAATTCGCTAGCCGTGGCGTAGCGAAAGCCTTGAGGAGGGTGAAAACCCACCATTCGTTCCTTCAGGTCTTCAAGTTCTATGGGCGCAGGGAGAGACCAAACCTGCCTAAAGAAGATGGCAATGCCTATGGATACTCCATCATAGTAGGCATCGAATTCCTCTCGCGTGACACCAGCCCTGTCATGCACGGTTTCCCAAAGCTCTTCAAGAGGTTTTTCGACAACTTGGTCTACTTTGAAAGCACCGACAAGAGATTTAACAGGTGATGGCACATAGATCAGTACCAAAGCTCCCCTGGCAATGTATCTTGGCCGAACACGGCGTAGTTCTACAGTCTTGCTGCCTTCGAATATTTTGCTTGCATATTGAGAGCGAACTGATAAAAAAATTGCGTTGCCTGGCATAGCATCCCTTTCTTACGGAGTTCTCATACCCATTCTATAGAGGCGGAAGAACCGCTGCTTCGGAATAGTAATGGGAGATTGAATGTGAAACTGACCTCCGGTCTCTTCCCCCCAGATTCGTTGCAGATCATCTATTTCAATGGGGCTACTGAACACCTCCGTGTTGCAGAACCGAAAAGCCATGATCTCCCGACCAAGATTCCTTTTCGCGACCTTGAAAACATCTTCCCATTGATAGACCCCCATCCGTCGGAATTGAGAGAACAGACAGTAACTCCGAAAAGGCATGTGATCACCATCCTTTCGAGTATCTGACAGATATCATACACTATCTCGTGGAAATGGCAATCCATCCCTTTTTGAAACAGACCCTGGAAGAGCCGGTGCGGCTTCAGGGTCTGTGACTTGACTTGCAGAGGATTGCATTATATAGTCTTCATGCAGGTATCAACCATGTGACCGTCGTCGGTAAGCCCAAGCATGGGATCCACAAAACGATCAGAGGTTATTACATGAGCGAGAATCATCTTGGCTGGATCGCCAACTTCATCTGGGGCATCGCCGACGACGTGCTGCGCGATATTTACGTGCGAGGCAAGTATCGCGACGTCATCTTGCCCATGATCGTCATTCGCCGCCTCGATGCCGTGCTGGAGCCGACGAAGCAGGCCGTGCTGGAGATGAAACGGCGACTGGACCAAGCGGGTATCACCAACCCGGATGGGGGGTTGCGGCAGGCGGCCGGTCAGGCTTTCTACAACACCTCGCCCTTCACCTTGAAAGACCTGCGAGCTCGCGGCAGACAGCAGCAGCTCAAGGCTGACTTCGAGGCCTACCTTGACGGCTTCTCACCCAACGTGCAGGAGATCCTGGACAAATTCAAGTTCCGCAATCAGATCCCCACCCTGGTGGAGGCCGATATCCTCGGCAGCCTGATCGAGAAGTTCCTGGATCCCTCGGTGAACCTGAGTCCCGATCCCTTGCTGGATGCCGCGGGCGACGAGCGATTGCCTGGCCTGGACAACCACGCCATGGGCACCATCTTTGAGGAGCTGATCCGCCGCTTCAACGAGGAGAACAATGAGGAGGCAGGCGAGCACTTCACACCGAGGGACGTGGTCACTCTCATGGCGCACCTGGTCTTCGAGCCTATAGCCGATCAGATCACTTCGGGCACCTATTTGGTCTATGATGGCGCCTGCGGCACCGGCGGCATGTTGACCGTGGCCGAAGGCACGCTGCGGCGGCTGGCCCAGGAGCACTGCCAGGACGTAGAAGTCCATCTCTACGGCCAGGAGATCAACCCCGAGACCTACGCCATCAGCAAGGCCGACCTCCTGCTCAAGGGGCAGGGCGAGGAGGCGGAGAACTTCCTGCATGGCTCCACCCTTTCTCAGGACGGCTTTCCCTCTCGCGAGTTCGACTTCATGCTCTCCAACCCGCCCTACGGCAAGAGCTGGAAGACTGATCAGGAGCGTATGGGCGGAAAGAAAGGGATGCGCGACCCTCGTTTCATTATAGAGCACGCGGGCGATCCCGAGTTCAGCCTGGTCACACGCTCCAGCGACGGCCAGCTCCTCTTCCTGGTGAACATGCTCAACAAGATGAAGCACGGAACCAGGCTGGGCAGTCGCATCGCGGAGGTGCATAACGGCTCCTCGCTCTTTACCGGTGACGCCGGACAGGGCGAGTCCAACATCCGCCGCTGGATCATCGAGAACGACTGGCTGGAGGCGATCGTAGCCCTGCCGCTGAACATGTTCTACAACACCGGCATCGCTACCTACATCTGGGTGCTCACCAGCCGCAAGCCCGAGCACCGCCGTGGCCAGGTGCAGCTCATCGACGCCACGACGTGGTTCAAGCCCTTGCGCAAAAACCTGGGTAAAAAGAACTGCGAACTGTCGGACGATGACATCCAGCGCATCTACGAGGTGTTCGAGCTCTTCGAGGAGAGCGAGGAGTCCAAGATCTTCCCCAATACGGCCTTCGGCTACTGGAAGGTCGCCGTCGAGCGCCCCCTCCGCTTGAGCGTCGACCTCTCTGAGGGTGCCCGCGCCGGGTTCCGCCTGGCTTGTGTCGAGGCTGGCGACGAGTCTCTGGCCAACCTGATCGATGGTCTGGCCGACGTGCTGGGCCCGGGCCCGCACCGCGACTACAACGCTTTCCTGGGGGCCGCCGAGGGCCAGGCCGCAGACCTGGGACTGAAGCTCACGGCGAAGCGCCAGAAGCTGCTTCAAAGCGCTCTGGCCGTCAAGGACGAGAGCGCTGCGCCGGTGATCCGCAAGATGCATCGTCGTGGAAAGGCCGAGCCCGACCCGCTCCAAGGGCGCTATGCGGTCGAGATGGACGGTCGCTCGGTCGTGGTCGAGTACGAGCCGGACTCCGACCTGCGCGACACGGAGCAGGTGCCGCTGCTGGAGGAGGGCGGCATCGCGGCCTTCATCGAACGAGAGGTCCTGCCCTACGCACCCGACGCCTGGGTCGACGAGGGCGCTACCAAGATCGGCTACGAGATTAGCTTCAACCGCTATTTCTACAAGCCGCAGCCGCTGCGCTCGCTGGAAGAGATTCGTGCGGATATCCTGGCGGTGCAGGAGGAGAGTGAGGGACTGCTGGACAAGATTCTTGGAAGTTAGCAGTGAGGATTAGGAGTGGAGGGTAGAAAGTATCTGTGTCCATGTTGATGTCAGCCTTTAGTATAGCGGCAATTCATCTCTATATTAAAGGCAGCCATTAATATGGCACGGAAAATCAAGAATATTGTGTATAATCTGAAGTGTGTGGAGGCCAATATCATGCGCAAACGAAGACGGCATCTCGGTCTTCATGGAGCGAGAGGTCCTGCCCTACGCGCCCGACGCCTGGGTGGACGAGGACGCTACCAAGATTGGATACGAGATCAGCTTCAACCGCTATTTCTACAAGCCGCAGCCGCTGCGCTCGCTGGAGGAGATTCGTGCGGATATCGAGGCGGTGCAGAGGGAGAGTGAGGGACTGCTGGACGAGATTCTCGTGGAAGTTAGTAGTGAGGATTGAGGGTGGAGGCTAGAGAGTATCTGTGTCCATGTTCATGGCAGCCTTTAATATAGCGGCCATTCAGCTCTATATTAATGGCAGCCGTTAATATGGCACGAGAAGTGAGGCAATGAGGTCTGAGCCAATATGGTAAAACCTAAAGCCACGATCTCGACGCAAGCGCGTGCCGGGCGCTATGTGGTCGAAATGAACGGACGCTCGGTGGTGGTCGAATACGAGCCTGACTCCGACTTGCGCGATAGGGAGCGGGTGCCGCTGCTGGAGGAGGGCGGCATCTCGGCCTTCATCAAGAGAGAGGTGCTGCCCTAGGCGCCCGACGCCTGGGTCGACGAGGGTGCGACCAAGATCGGTTACGAGATCAGCTTCAACCGAGACTTCTACAAGCCGCAGCCGCTGCGCTCGCTGGAGGAGATCCGCGCTGATATCTTGGCGGTGCAGGAAGAGAGTGAAGGCTTGTTGGATGAGATTCTCGGGGAGGGGGCCACACCATGAAGGCAACTGAGGCAAGACTGCTCGACTTCCTCAAGAAGTCGCCG
>JAKLPW010000447.1 GCA_022013675.1 Anaerolineae bacterium
ACTTCGTTTTACCGGCCCCTGCGCACACCTCGACCTTCATCAACCCCATTTCGGCCCCTTCTACCCCTCCTACACGGTGCTTCTACTTCGAAATCCCAAGAGAACATCGCCAGGGATCCAACCATGGCGAGAATGTCAAGAGGAAGTCCCATGAACCGGTAACGACTCAGAGCGTAGCCAATCCTGGACACCACGCCTGTGATTCGGAGCACCATACCCATAGAATCCCTCACTCCTCGATCTTGCTCGCTACCCACATGATGCGGCTGCAATCCTCTGCCGGAGGATCGAAATCAAAGCAGTCGTAGCAGGCCACCAGTCTCAGACCGGCCACAGAAATAGCGCTCCTGATCTCGTTCTCGGAATAGGCCTGTTCGATGTGTGTTTCAGAGAATCTCTCGTAGAGCGTGCCCCGCCGCACGAACCCCGTCACACTGATCGTCCCCAGGAGCTGTGCCTCGTCGTACTCGCTTGCCATGATTAGAGACAGGTCATCATCCTCCATGAGAAACGTGTGATGATCCCAGACGTGCTCCAGTGCCCAGGCCGTGTTCATGTCAAAGAGGAACAGCCCCCCAGGAGCAAGATGTGCCACCACCCGCTTCAGGACAGCCTGCAAGCCAGGAAGAGTCAGTATGTAGTTCATGCTGTCGTATAGACAGGTGACCAGTCGTACACTAGCTGGTATAGTGAACCGACGCATATCCTGACAGCTCAGCCTCAATGTCAGCCCGCTATCGTGGCCTTTTCTCTCAGCCTGCGCTAACATCTCGGATGAAGCATCTACGCCCCACACATCCCAGCCATTACTAGCGAAGCTCATTGCGACTGTCCCTGTTCCGCAGGCCAGATCGAGCATGTGGCCCTTTTCGACTGGATGCCGGTCCAACAGCTCTTGCAGATAGGGGATCATCCTCAGGCTAAACCCAATCTGCCCGGAAGAGTCGTAGACCTCCGCGTACTTCTCATATATGCCCATCAGTGGCCTCCCAGCAAGATCATAGCCCGTTCTTCCGCCCTCGATAGGACCGTATGGTGATAACTCGCTCCCAATTTGATATACCAGACGGTATCAGACAGCAACGTCCAGAGTATAGAACAGCATGGGCCTGGCTGTCAAAAGAGACAACGCCCTTGCCATTACCCCCTCCAATATACTATAATACTGGAAGCAATCAAGGTTCACTCGTGACCGTGCACTCCTGCTGAACTGCGCACGATGCACTTGGGACACGACAGAGACAAGGAGGAAAAGAGCAGTTGGGACGAGGACTGGCGGATGACGTTCCCCTGCTGACCTGGCTGCACGATCGCATCTGGCCCTACGAGAGCAACATGACTGAGGAGGACAGCTACGTTAGCACCCTCCTATGTGGCATCGAGCAGATCCGCTCCGGGGTCACGGCCTTCGCCGAGCCAGGCGGCCAGCACGTGAATGGCATGGGTCGCGCCGTCCGTGAGCTGGGACTGCGAGGCATCCTGGCGCGCTCGACCATGGACTGCGGGGAGGGATTGCCTCCACAAATGGTAGAAGCTACCGATGAGGCTCTCTCCATCCAGGAGGACGACCTGCGCCGCTGGCACGGCCAGGCAGAAGGGCGCATCAGGGTCTGGTTCGGCCTGCGCACCATCTTCAACAACTCCGACGAGCTTATTACCCGCACCAAGACCCTGGCGGATCGCTACGGAGTGGGGATACACATGCACGTGGCAGAGGTGAAGGAAGAGGTAGAGTTTGCTCGGGAGACGCGGGGCCACACCACGGTTGAGCATCTGGAACACCTGGGCGTGTTGGATAAGAATCTCCTGGCCGTGCATACCGTCTGGCTGACCGATCACGAGATAGAGCTCTTCGCCCGGAGAGAGGTGAAGGTGTCGCACAACCCGGCCTCCGCCATGCGTGTGCTCGGCTTCGCCCGGGTCCCGGAGATGATCGTTGCGGGGATCTCCGTCTCGATCGGCACCGATGGGGCACCTTCCAACAACCGCATGAGTCTCGTTGATGAGATGTGGCTTACTTCCCTCATCCACAAGGGACGCACTCTCGATCCCACGGTGATGCCCGCTCAGACCGTGCTGGAAATGGCGACGGTGAATGGGGCGCGTTGCCTCCTGTGGGAGGACGAGATCGGCTCGTTGGAACCCGGCAAAAAAGCGGATCTTGTCATCATCAACCCACGCACGGCCAACATGCTACCGCTGCACGACCCCATCGCCAATATGGTAAGCGCTATGAAGACCGAGAATATCGAGAGTGTGATGGTGGATGGTCGCTGGCTGATGCAGGACGGTGCAATCCTCACAGTTAATGAAGAGGAGATCTATCACGAGGCTGAGGCGCGCGCCGCTGGAATTCGGGAACGGGCCGGTATCACGCTGCCACTCAGGTTTCGGACACTTCGAGGCTCCTAGGGTTCGGTCGGAGATTGGGTCATTTGCCCCCTACCCCAAGATGCGGGCCAGGGGGCAAATGACCCAACTGGAGACCTTCGCTCATCACAAGTACGCATGTTCCCGGCACCTAGAAGTTGCCGGGAACATGTAAGCTTGTCCTATCGCTTCAGAAGATGAAAGCTATCCTCATCAAACCGAACCCTTACTTGCTCCCCTTCAAGGTAGAGCCTGTGCCGGTGCGGCTCGCGATCAACAGCAAAGATAAACTGATCGCCCACCTCGATTTCATACTCGACCAATGGGCCCAGGTAGATTGATTTTTGCACTTCACCAAGATAGCCCAATCCGTTCTCGACCAGGTGCACCGCTTCTGGCCTGATAACCAGGAAGACGTCATCCCCCGTCTGAAAAGAGTGCTCATCACGTCGAAGCTTCATCTCGTTGCCAAAGATGCCGACGGTCAGAGTCGAGTCAGAGAGACCCTCAACTCTACTCTCAATGAAGTTCGCCTTGCCGATGAAGTCGGCCACGAAGACCGAGGCTGGCTTCTGGTAGATTTCCTGGGGTGCGCCCACCTGTTCCACTCTTCCGTTGTTCATCACCACGACTCGATCGGAGAGAGTCATGGCCTCCGCCCAGCTTCAGTCAAGACTTTTCGATCCTTGGCCCAGAGACTCATCAGAGTCCGCACCAGAGGATACAGTACCATCCCTCACATGCATTTGCTGAATGAATAGAGATGTGTTACAATCTCGACTCGAATGAGCCAACGCCCCGATCGCAGCACATAATGAAAGGTACCGCATGACCCGTATCGTCTTCATGGGAACGCCGGATTTCGCAGTCCCATCACTCCAAGCACTGACGAAGCTCTATGACATCGTGGCGGTCGTCACCCAGCCTGATCGGCCCATCGGGCGTGGGCGACGTTTGGCCGCGCCACCTGTCAAACGTGCAGCGCAGCGCCTCGGTCTGATCACCATGCAGCCAGAAACCCTGCGAGACCCCAACATCGTGGCTCAATTGCGGGCTCTGGATCCAGAAGTCATCGCGGTGACAGCGTACGGTGAAATCCTACGGCCAGACGTGCTTTCCATTCCACCCCTCGGGTGCGTCAATGTCCATGCCTCACTCCTGCCCAAATACCGAGGGGCAGCGCCCATTGCGGCCGCAATACTGCAGGGGGAAACAAAGACAGGCGTGACTCTGATGCTCATGGATTCAGGCATGGATACCGGTCCTATTCTGGCGCAACTCAGAGTGCCCCTGCACCTGAGCGACACCCCTCTTTCCCTGGGCTCTCGACTTGCTCAGCAAGGAGCTGCTCTGCTAGTGGAAACTCTTCCTTCATGGCTGGCCGGCAAGATCGTACCACAGCCACAGGACCATGCGGCCGCCACGTACGCCCCACGCATCTCCAAATCCGATGGCCTAATTGACTGGACCCAGCCAGCAGACAAGATAGACAGACAATGTCGAGCCTATCATCCGTGGCCGGGAGCTTTCACCTACTGGAATGACCAGCGGCTGAAAGTGCTACGGGCCTACCCCCTACCCATGAACGCGGTGGATGTGGAGCCTGGCACGGTCGTGCGGACACCAAAGGGTATCGCGGTGATAAGCGGACAGGGAGCAATTATCCTAGAGGAAATCCAACTAGCCGGCAAGCGCGCGATCAGCGGCATCGAGTTTGCCAGGGGACAACGCAGCTTCGTTGGATCATCATTAGGGACCAGCCAGGCAGACACTCATGGAACTACCTCAAGTTAGTCCAAAAGAACGTCCACCTGCGTGGCTATTGGAATTTGGCCCCGAACCTTATCAGCGTATGTGGAACCTGCAGCGGGAATTGGCGCACGCTAGACAGAAAAACGACGTGCCGGATACCCTGATACTTCTCGAGCACGAGCCTGTAATCACCCTGGGTCGCCGAGGCAAAGAAAGCCACATCCTGGCGACACCCGAGGTTCTACGAGAAGCAGGCATCAGCTTATACCGGGTGGAACGTGGTGGTGACGTCACCTATCATGGCCCCGGTCAGCTCGTCGGCTATCCCATCCTGCGATTGGCGGGCTATGGCCTGGGCGTGGCGGACTACGTCCATCTCTTGGAAGAGGTCATCATACGCACCCTGTCCGACTTAGGCCTTGTGGGAGCTCGTCGCGACAAGACAATCGGCGTGTGGCTGGGAAACAATAAGGTCGCGGCCTTCGGCGCCCGCATCGAGCGCGGGGTGAGCTATCACGGCTTCGCCCTCAACGTCAACCCTATCATGGAGCACTACGATTTCATCATCCCTTGCGGCATCACTGATGGAGGTGTTACCGCAATCCAGCGCGAAGTGCCGTATCCGGTGAATGTGTCCCGGACTCGCGAACGCGTCCGATACTGGTTCTCAGAGATATTTCAGGTGGGCCTAGAACCAATACCACCGAAACTTCTGGGTGCACTTTTAGGGCACCAGTCGCATAGCACAGCAGCGATTTCGCATCCCAGACTTTCACTACACTTCGAAGGACAGCACGGGATAATAGAGAAGGAGACTTAATGACCGACCAGAAGAGCATCGCCTACTGCCTGAAATGCCAGGCCAAACGTGAAATGCAGAATCCTGAGCCCGTCTTCAGTGAAACGGGTCGCCCTGGTACCATGGGAACCTGCCCCGTGTGTGGTGGCAAGGTGTATAAACCAGGCAGGACCACTGCTCATGCCTCTCTACCCGAACCGGAGGTTAAGAAGGTCACCCGCAAGCGGCGCAAGCGATCCAAGCGCAATAAAAAGCTGGTTATCGTCGAATCCCCCGCTAAGGCACGCACAGTAGGTCGTTTTCTCGGGAAAGGCTACTCGGTCAAAGCATCCATTGGCCACGTTCGGGACCTGCTTCGCTCGCGCATGAGTGTGGACGTGGATGACAACTTCAAACCCACTTACCGTGTCCCCAAGAAAAAGCGTGAGGTTGTCAAGGAGTTGCGCCAGGAGGTCAAGCTAGCCTCCGAGATATTCCTGGCCACCGACCCGGACCGTGAAGGGGAAGCCATCGCGTGGCACCTTATAGAAGCCGCCCGTATACCTGAAGATATCACCCAGCGAGTCGTATTTCATGAGATCACCAAAAACGCTATCGAGGAGGCTTTTGCCCATCCTCGCGAGATGAACGTGGATCTCATTAATGCACAGCAGGCCCGCCGTATCCTGGACCGACTGGTTGGCTACTCCATCAGCCCATTGCTATGGAGGAACGTACGCAGTCGCCTCTCTGCCGGGCGCGTTCAGTCAGTG
>JAKLPW010000448.1 GCA_022013675.1 Anaerolineae bacterium
ACATACCGTGTGAGTCGCATGCGCGACACATCGCTAGACATTCGGTCCAGCCAATAGGGCCGTGCTCGGCATCGATGAAGATCCATTCGAAGCCCGCGAACCCGCAGAAGTCAACCAGGCCCGCTGACGGGAAACCAATGGCCGCACCGATGGCTGGTTCCCCTCTCGAGATCTTGTCCTTCAGCATATTGTGTCTCATATCATCTTATCCTTTCACTTCTTCTGTGATCAGTTGCAATTGGGATCGGCCGCGACGCGTTGTCAAATCGAAACCGGGATGCTCGTTCCTCTGCAAGCGGGGGCTCGTGGCTGTTGCTCACTTTGCAGCCGCTTCTTCGGAGAGCATACTGATCAGCGTGGCCTGATCGCTCTCGCATCCGCGGCTTCGGAGAGCATGCTGATCAGCACAGCCTGATCGTTCTCGCAGCCGACGTGTATCTCCAGAGACCAACCCAGCTTTCCCCTGCCTGGGAGGGTCATGCAGGCTCCCCAGGCCATGGCTGAATCAAGGGGGCCCGGATAGCCAGTGCAAGGTTCGAATCCCCCTACCAGGTAAGGTTGACCCTCCGGAGCCCAGCCTCCCTGAATTAGCCAGACTCCGACGTATGGGATTTCCTCCAGGGAGAAGGTGTAGGCCAGGTACTCTCCGGTTTGCGAATCGTGTGCTCCACACCATCCCTCAGTGAGCCCAACGGTGTTCAATTTGTCGTGGGTGCCGGTCTCAATTCCCTGGATGATGCTTAGATCTACCTGCCGTCCTTGGGCAGTCCGCGTCACCGGCCAATCGTGCACTGTACCCATCTCGCCGAGCCGCCCATGCTCGCTGAACTCGGTGCGCACCCGTGTGCCCTCCGGCAACAGCATCTTCATTCCGGGACGGAGGGCCAGTGCGGGGTGGGCCGACCACAGGCACTTGAAGTCGAAGGGCGCGAGACTGGTGAGTTCATAGCGCATGTTCAGTCGCCCGCCAGCGGACATCGATACCCACTTGTCCAGCCGATAGGCGAAGCGCACGCTGTACACCCACAGATGGAGGCCATCTTCGACTCTCTCGTAGTTCCAAGGAAGCGCCCATACTTCTCCGTGGTCTGGGACCACCACGCCGCGCCAGGGGTGTTCGGGATAGAAAACCTCGTTGATCGTTGGAAAGCACTCCTGGAACCCACCAATGTCGTAGTCAGGGAAGAAAGCGCCGTAGGAAGGGAGTTTCACTGGGCCCTCAGGGTCTTGCCACATGAACTC
This sequence comes from Anaerolineae bacterium, assembly GCA_022013675.1. GTDB lineage: Bacteria > Chloroflexota > Anaerolineae > JAKLPW01 > JAKLPW01 > JAKLPW01. Next base: position 1,243 of record JAKLPW010000448.1, read on the forward strand.
GTGCCCACTCTCCATCAATCGCAGGGAAGTCATTTTCCCGCCAAGCGATTGAAGAATCATACAGCGAAGGCAATCGTTCTCGATGGCGAGGCCTTCCACGCCCCGGTGGCTAGCTCTTTCTACACGAGTCACTGGCAATCTCCTTGGAATCCATGCCGTTATGTACTCCACACACACGTTGCCACGCGCTGCCCCTCAAGGGATCAGCCCTCTCGCAGACAGCTCGACCGCAACATCAGACAACCCCAGCTCCTCCAGCTTGGCTCGCGTTGGCCGGCCGGTCTCGGGGTTCCAGCCACGCAAACGGTAGTACTCGTCGAGCAGGGCATTGAACTTCTCCCTGTCCAGCTTCTGGCTCGTTCCAACCAAGGGGTTCACCCAGTTCTCCACCTTTTCGAAATACGGGATCACCTCCTCGTCAACGCGTCGCGACCGATCCCAGTTGCGCACCTGCAACGCTCGCTCGAGGTTGAAGACCCGCTCTGCCATCCGTTCGAACTCATCCTCGGTGATCTCCATACCGGTTGCGAGCTTGAACATGTGATACTCGAAGGAAGGTCCCGCCATGCCTTCGGCGCGGACGAAATGGTCGGGGGTCCGGTTGCTGTATATGCGTGGGTAGACCTTGTCGTCCAGCGTCAGGCTGTCCTTCATGACGCTACGATGTCCGTGCCAGATCGCCGGGATGGCCTTGGCCTCATAGCCGCTGGCTGGATGCACTGCTTCACGAGTGCCGTATACCTTCGCACCGACGTCAGCGAGGGTCTCCCAGTCGAGACCATCTTCAGGGCTGAACATCGGAGACCACTTCATGACGTTTTCCGCGTACCCATGCCCGCTGGACAAGGGATCACGAGTGGCCAGCGCCCACTGGAGGGCCGTCACCAGCCAGTAGGGGAAGATGATCACATTGCCACGGTCGCCTCTGCCGTCCCAATGCCCGGCAAAGCCCCAGGCTGTGAAGAGGTCAGAGATGAACTCTTGGCCTATCCCCAGAAGCTTGGCAGCGCGCACTGTCCCTTCTGCCAGGGCGTCACCGATGCCCTCTCGATAGACGATCTTCCGGAACAGGGTGTCCCAGAAGTGTGGGGAATCCAGGTCGAAGCTCACTCCGTCCAGGTCCGGGAGGATCCCCTCTTGGTGACATTGTCGCAACCAGGGCACCATACCTATACCGAGCTCCCAGTGGTTTAGCCCATAGTCGTGGCTGATCTGAGCTAGCTCGAACCCCGCTTGAAAGCCTACCTTCCAATCATAGAAGGTTCCGGGATTGCCTGCAAAGATGCCACTTTCGCACACCACCTCCCCGCTGTATTCTTTGTCCGAATAGAGCACACCCCTCACTTTGGAGTAGTGGCGGCAATCGTAGCATCTCCGGATCGAACACTGCTG
>JAKLPW010000449.1 GCA_022013675.1 Anaerolineae bacterium
ACCCCTAGCACTTCCCAGTCGTAGTTGATCGCCATCCTGACAACCGCCCGGATGCAAGGGTTGAATCCCGGACCATCTCCCCCACTGGTCATGACCGCGATCTTGCGTATCCTGCAACTCATGATTACCTCCAGATTACCACTCGACTGACACCCGTGTTCCTGCAACGCAAGGACTCATACATCGTCCAATGCAGCTAGCCCTGGCAACACCGCACCTTCCAGGAATTTCAAGGATGCACCCCCCCCAGTAGAAATATGGGTCATGCGATCGGCCAGCCCGGCCTGCTCTACCGCCGCCACAGAATCTCCACCTCCAATGATAGTCACGGCATCAAGGCCTGCTAATATCTCCGCTACGGCCATCGTTCCTTTGGCAAAAGGAGTAAGCTCGAAAACCCCCATGGGGCCATTCCAGACCACCATCTTAGCTGCGGCCAAGACTTCTCGAAAGCGCTCTACGGTCGCTGGTCCGATATCCAAAATGAGATCCCCCTCTTTCACTTCATCAACAGCAACGACCTTGTAGTTGGCGTCCGCAGAGAAGGCATCTGCCACCGTCACGTCTACCGGTAGAATCAATTTCCCGCCCGACCGTTCCATCAGGCCCTTGGCCATTGCCAGACTGTCATCCTCAACCAGCGAATTCCCTATCTCGTGCCCTTGTGCTTTGAAGAATGTATTTGCCATGCCGCCACCAATGAGCAGCGCATCCACTTTGCCCAAAAGGTTCTCGATCACCAGAATCTTTCCGGATATCTTGGCTCCTCCGAGAACAGCCACAAAAGGATGGGGCGGAGACTCCAGCGCCTTGCCCAGGAATTCGATCTCTTTCTCCATCAAGAACCCGGCCACGGAGGGCAGATACTCGGTAACACCGGCTGTGGAAGCGTGAGCCCGATGCGCGGTCCCAAAAGCATCGTTCACGTACAGGTCTGCCAAGCTCGCCAGGTCCTTGGAGAAGTTGGGATCATTGGCTTCCTCCTCAGGGTGAAAGCGTAGGTTCTCTAGCAGCACTACGTTCCCGGATTGCATGTCCCCCACTGCCGCCTGGACTTCAGAGCCGACGCAATCATCCAGCTTGCGAACCGGCTTCCCTAAAAGCTCACTCAATCTCGCCGCAACAGGATCGAGCCGCAGTTCTTCTCTCACCTCTCCTTTAGGACGCCCGAGATGCGAGCATAGTATCACGCGAGCGCCTCGATCGAGCAGATAGCGAACAGTCGGCAAAGCAGCCACGATGCGCGTGTCGTCTGTCACTCTTCCGTGCTCATCCAAAGGCACGTTCAGGTCGGCCCGCACCAAGACTCGCTTCCCTAGCACATCAGTATCTCGCAGGATTCTCTTCTCCATGCATTTCCCCCTTCAATTTCAAGATCATCAGCGCCCTTCTCTGCTCTCCTGACAACACGCAACTCAGTTGCGTTATGACAACATCATACCCGCACGTGCCCCTGATAGACAACCCCCCGAACAGGATCCAGAGTGATCATCTCGCCGTCCCTAAAGGCGGAGAGCGCGTCTTCCACGCCAATGATAGCCGGAATCCCCAGCTCCACAGCGAGGATAGCCGTGGGACATGCCACACCCTTTTCCACAGCAATGACCCCCGCGGCGCATTGCATCAGCGATGCCATCACCTTGGTAGTCTTCTGGATTACGATGATTTCATCGGATTCCACATCGGTCCCTCGAGCGGGATCTCCCTTTAGGGTTTTTACCCGTCCTACCACACCGAGTTCACCAATACCCACACCGCGCGCGAGGATACGTTCGGCAACCTGGACCTTCATCAAGTTCGTAGTACCCGGTGGCCCCCCGGGAGTACCGCCGGTGATAACAATAACGTCACCAGAATGAACCAGTTCTTTCTGTACCGCAGCTCTTACAGCAGAAGCAATCATCTCGTCTGTGCTTTCCGCTCGGGCGCTCAGAACTGGATGTACTCCCCAATACAGAGTCAACTGCCGCTGTACTCGCGGACTTGGCGTAACCGCAACAATCGGCACCGAGGGTCGATACTTCGCTACCATGCGAGCAGTGTGTCCCGATACGGTAGGAGTCATGATCGCCACGGCTCCTAACTCACGAGCCGTGGCACACGTAGCATGGCTCACGGCCTCGGCAATCTTCATCGCTCCTATCGAGCGAGGACGTTTCTCCAATTGGCCCAGGTCCATCCGCTCCTCTGTGTGTTCAGCTATCCTCACCATGGTACGAACGGTTTCTATAGGATACTTCCCGATAGCCGTTTCACCAGAGAGCATCACAGCATCTGTGCCATCCAGAATCGCATTTGCCACGTCACTGGCCTCGGCCCTCGTCGGACGAGGGTTTCGAATCATGGAATCCAGCATCTGTGTAGCCGTAATCACTGGTTTGCCAGCCTCGTTGCACTTCCGAATGATCATCTTCTGCGTCATGGGAACGGCCTCAGGACAAGTCTCAACACCCAGGTCACCTCTGGCCACCATGATCCCATCTGAGACAGTGATTATCGCATCAATACCATCCACCGCCTCGGGCTTCTCAATTTTGGCGACCACTGGAGTTGAGAGGCCCAAAATGCTATGTTTCTCAATCAGATCCTTGAGCCTCAATACCTCCTGGGCACTCCGTACAAAACTGAGAGCGATCCAGTCTACCTGCTGCTCCAGCATAACTCTCAGGTCTTCTTCATCCTTCTCTGAAATCGTAGGGATGGACAAGGAAGCTTGTGGCAGGTTCATGCCCTTGTTCGATTTGAGCAACCCTCCAGTAACCACTTGGCAGGTGATATCCTCGTCGGACACCGACAGCACCTTCAATTCCAGCAAGCCATCGTCTAGCAGAATGTGCTCACCAGAACTCACGAAGCGAGGTAAATCATTATACTGAAGGGGTATGCCCTCTTTGCCATCAAAGGTCTCTCTGGTGGTAAGAACGACCGTCTCTCCCCTCTGAAGAAAAACCCCGTCCTCGCCCATCCACCCGATCCTAAGCTTAGGCCCTTGAAGATCTACCATGATGGCAACAGGTTTTGCCAACGCGGCTGATGCCTCGCGGATTCGTAGGATGTTCTCGGAGTGTTCGTCCCTGCCAGCATGAGAGAGATTCAGGCGTGCCACGTTCATGCCTGCGACCATCAACTCACGCAGCATCTTCGCCGACCGGGTAGCCGGACCAATCGTACAGACTATCTTGGTGCGAAGCATGTTAGCTCCTTCACAAACCTGGATGCAAACACTCTGCACAGACAGCAGTCAGATGCAGGACTCACTCAAAAACAAAAACGAATGTCAGATCATTGACATTTGTATTGGTCGGTCCGGTGATGAGCAAGTCGCCCAACAATTCAAAGAAGTGATAGGCATCATTGTTCCTGAGGAAGCGAACAGGCGAAAGCCCCTTCGCATTGGCCCGAGCCAATGTCGTCCCATCAACTACGGCTCCAGACGCATCCGTAGGACCATCGGTCCCATCGGTTGCCAGCGCTACCACGAGGACGTTCTCCAGGCCCTCGATACCCAGAGCCACAGCTAGTGCAAGCTCCTGATTGCGCCCCCCAAGGCCATCGCCTCGAACCGTCACCGTCGTCTCCCCCCCAGCTACAATGCATGCCGGAGGTGCTATCGGGCGCTCTGAAGCAGCGATCTCCCTGCCGATGGCGGCGAAGACACGGCCTACCTCCCGCGCTTCCCCTTCTATGTACGTCGAGAGGAGCATCGCATGATATCCCAACTCCCTGGCCTTGAGAACAGCCGCCGAAGCTGCGATATCGTTGCTGGCAACCACGAGATTGTTGACACGGTCAAAGACCGGATCTCCTTGCTTGAGCGTCTCCGGCAACTCGCCCTCAACGCCTCGTTGTAAATACCCCAGGATAGAGTGGGGAAGCTGACCCATCAAACCGTATCTCTCAATAACTTCAAGGGCGTCAGTAAAGGTGCCGTTGTCCGGCACGGTAGGGCCTGAAGCAATAACATCCAGGGGATTGCCTACCACATCAGAGAGGATAAGGGAAACAACCTCAGCCGGATATGCCCATCTGGCCAGGTTTCCACCCTTGATTTGGGAGAGATGCTTGCGGATGGCGTTAATCTCAACGATCGTAGCCCCGCAGCGAAGAAGCGCATCGGTCATAGTTTGAAGATCCTGGAGAGATACTCCATCTACCGGCAGGGACATGAGCGCGGAACCACCACCAGAGATCAGGCACATAACCAGGTCCCTGGGCCCAGCTTTACGAGCTAGCTGGACCATCCGTGCCGCCCCCCTCGTTCCGCTCTCATCGGGGATCGGGTGACCAGCTTCATTGATCTCGACCACTCGCGTCGGGGCCGTGTAGCCATACTTCACATTGATCAGACCAGCGCTGATGCGTTCTCCGAGGATATCCTCCACCGCTACGCACATGGCCCCGCTGGCCTTCCCTCCACCAATGACGTAAACGGATTCATACTTCGAGAGATCATACCAGCGCTCTCCAACACTGAGCTTGCCGCCCTCACGCGTCACATGGCGACGAATGGCTTCAGCAGGATCCACCGCATGGAGAGCGGTCGCCAAGACAGCAAGCACATCTTCTCCATGCTCCCGAAGTCGCTCGCTTCCCAGCGCAGCCGGATGAAACTTAAGCATAGTAAATCCCTCGCGTGTTGGACAAACCGAATCTGGTAGACGCTCCCTGCGTAACTGGGCGCACCTCATTCCCAGCAACAGAGTATGTCCGGGGACAGTCCCCGTCGACGGATTCCCTTCTCGATTGCACAACTGCTTCAGATACGCGAAAACGGGCCGACACCTCCTCAGCATCAGCCCGCTCCGGCACTCCTCGGGAAGGATTCGAACCTACAACCAACCGGTTAACAGCCGGTCGCTCTACCATTGAGCTACCGAGGAATACATCTTGCCAATGCCAGCTATTATATACGGATTGCCTCATCTAGTCAAGAATCCAATTCAGAGACGGCCAAGCGTTTCGCGAAAAGTTAGCCTGGCATCCAAGATACAGTGACCTTCTCATCTCCCTCAGATCAAGTAGTCCTTCAGCTTGCGGCTTCGAGTAGGATGACGCAATTTGCGCAGTGCCTTTGCTTCTATCTGACGAATGCGTTCACGTGTAACACCAAACTTCAGCCCCACTTCTTCCAGAGTTCTACTCTGTCCATCTTCCAGACCGAAACGGAGCACCAGTACCCTGCGCTCGCGCGTTGTCAAGGAGTTGAGCGAGTCCTTCATCTGCTCTTTCAGTAATTGACTGGAAGCGGCAGCGGCCGGTCCCTGCAAGGAATCGTCTTCGATGAAATCGCCCAAAGAGCTGTTGTCGTCGCGCCCTACAGGGCTCTCAAGAGACATCGGCTCCTGCGAGAATCGCTGGATGCGCCGTACCTTAGCAGATGCCGTCCTCAACCTGCGCTTTAATTCCGGATCCAAGCGTTGTCTAGATTCAAAGGCCACTGCAATGGCCCTCGTGTCCGCCTGACTGAGGAAATCCAACTTCAGAGCGATCTCCTCAGCTGTAGGTTCTCTTCCAAGCTCCTGCATCAGTTTTCTGCTTATCCGCGAGAGGCGATTCATGGACTCGACCATGTGTACCGGAATGCGAATAGTCCTGGCATGGTCTGCGATCGCCCTGCTGATCGCCTGGCGAATCCACCAGGTAGCATAGGTGCTAAACTTGAAGCCCTTGCGGTAGTCGAACTTCTCGACCGCACGCAGAAGGCCAATGTTCCCCTCCTGAATGAGATCAAGGAAGGCTATGCCACGCCCAATGTATCGTTTGGCCACGCTTACCACCAGCCGTAGATTAGCTTCCACCATCTGAGACTGAGCAACCTCCCCACAATGAACCGCAAGCCTCAGATCAGATTCCTCCGCCTCAGTCAACTCTCCCTTCTCTAGACGTTGCTGGGCCCCACTCCCTTTCTTGATAGCTCGGGCGAGAGTGATCTCATCCTTGGCCTGCAGCAACGGCACACGTCCAATCTCCCGCAGGTACATGCGGACGGGATCGGCTATAACCTCCCAGTCATCCCAGGCTAAAGGCAGATCGTGGTCCTCCTCTACTATGAGAATCGTCGGTGACTCCGTTTCCGACTTCTTCCCGGCTTTTGCCTCCCCGTTCTCCAAGACAGCCATGCCCATCTCTGCAAATGCGCTGTAGAGGGCGTCGAGTTCTTCCTGATCAGACTTAGTATCGGAGAAGATGGCCAAGATATCCTTCTTCGCAACGAATCCTTGCTCTATACCCTTGGAAACCAGTTGATCGATCTTCTCTTCTCGTTCATCATCGGGCGACAGTGGATCTCCATGATCGGGAATAGGATCCTCAAGCTCTTCTACTTGAGTCATGTCTTCATCCAGGTTCTTGTCTACCATTCTCTTCCCTATGCCCCTTTGGCTACCACCGCACTTCCTCATCACGCCCACGGCCTACCAAAGTAACTGCATGAGCTCGCCTGTCAATGTCTCTCTTTTCAACTATCAACCGAGACATAATATCGCCATAGTTGCGAACAGCATCAGAATCACCCCGTTCTTGGGCATCCGAGATAAGAGAGCCGCACTCCTTCTGCAAGCGCTCACTTCTTTCTCGGCGCATGCGCCATACGGCCTTAGCGAAGCTCTCTTCAGCCTGCTCCAGCGAGAGCGATGGCTTTCCCTGCTGCTGATTCAGGAGCCATTCTACACGACCTTGCAGGCTGGTGTCAAGTCCGGCCACGAACTCCGTCAAGTCCACGCATCCACGCTTTTTCACTGACTCCCGCAGTGCCAGAAGAAGCTCTCGGTTTTCTGTATCCCAAAGATCATCCTCAGAAATGGATGTCTTGCTCTCGACCAGCAGCGTCGGCAACTTCAAGAGCATATAGAGACAGTAGTCCTCCGAGGGCATAGCCTCAGATCGCTTGATAGAGACCTCCACATCCCTATCCCTTGCACCCCGTCGCTTTGCAGAGCCAGTCTTGCGCATCTGCCAGAGCAATGTGCGTTCATCTACTCGAAGAAGTCGAGCCAACCTTTGCAGGTAGTGCGCTTGTTCCACAGGACTGCTTATCCCTGCGATAATTGGCAGTAACCGATTCGCTGCTTCCGATTTCTCCGTGGCAACGCTCAGATCCAACCCGGCCAGAAGGGCCTTGAAGTAATACTCCATGAGAGGCAATGCCTCTTCTACCAATCGTTTCCACTCCAATGGATCCGCTCGAATCACCTCGTCAGGGTCCAACTCGTCGGGCAAGGTCAGGATCAGGATCTCGGCATCAAGTTGTTCTTCATAGCGAATTCTCCCCCTTGCGGATGGGACAGGCACGGTGCGATGATCCATGACTTCCTGCGCCACATCCAGACCGCGCAAAGTAGCTTGATCACCCGCCACGTCGGCATCCAGGGCCAGCACCAGGCGCTTGGTGAACCGCTTGAACGTCCTGAACTGCTTCTCTGTTAGGGCGGTGCCCATGGACGCAACGACGTTACTTATGCCATGCTGGTGAGCCATCAATACGTCCATGTATCCTTCCACGATAACGATCAGATCCGCACGGCGTATGGCGTCTTTGGCCAGGTCTATTCCGTAAAGAATGCTGCCCTTGTCGAATAATAGTGTCTGAGGCGAGTTGATGTACTTCGGCCCCTCCCCCTGCAGAATCCGTGCCCCAAAGCCAACCACCTGACCCCGGATGTCTCGAATGGGGATGATCAGCCGACCTCTAAAACGGTCGTAGATACCACCGGTTTCCCTACTCGACACCAGACCCGCTGCCAGGAGATCCGCTTCGCTGTGTCCCTTTCCTGTGAGATACCGCGACAGCCCATCCCAACGATCCTGAGAATAGCCTAGCTGGAACGCTTGAAGAGTGCGATCTTCGATTCCCCGCTGTTCGAGATAGTCTCTCGCACTGGCTCCCTCATCGCTCTCTCTAAGCAAGCGGTGGTAGTACTGAGCTGCCTCCGTATTGATCCGCCGCAGTCTCTCCCGTTCATCTTCCTTTTTTGCGGCCTCAGGAGAAGGAGGGACAAGGGAAACTCCCGCTCGCTTTGCCAGGTAGCGCAGAGCTTCACGGAAGTCCATGTTCTCGCGCCGCATGACAAACGAGAACACGTCTCCCCCCGTCCCGCAGGCACCAAAACAATGCCAGTTTTGGGTTTCCGGGAAAACGACAAAAGATGGCGTCTTCTCGCTATGAAAGGGACATAATCCCTTGAAGTTTCGTCCGGCCTTCTTTAGAGGCACATAGCCTGAGACCACATCTACGATATCCAGTCTCTGCTTGATCTCATCTACCACACTCACGACATCACCTCTCAGAATGCGCCTGCACTACCATCACCGGCCCACCCCTCAAGTCAGCCACAAAGAGTCGTCGCGTGTCTGCGTCGAGGGCCAACCCAAATGGAGACTGCGTCACGACACTTGGCATGTGTCCCAGGACACGTCCCGTCGCGCTGTCTAACGTCAACAGGCCATCACTCGTGCTAACGTAGAGCCTCCTGGAGATATCGTCCATCGCCAAAGCATAGATACTACCAGACACGCCCACGTGATCCAGTGTAAAGTTGGACACTAGCTGCATATCCCGCCCATCGAGAACAGCTACAGATTGGCGCTTCGGAGATACACTGTAGACAACGAAGAGCCTATCAGTAGAGCAATCCACAGCCATGCTCTGTGGATACCCTAAACCCTCCATGGATACACGACCAATCCCTCGTCCACTACGGGCATCAAATGCAGCCACGCAATTGCCACCCGTGCTGACCACGTACACCACCCCACTGAACTCATTGACGACTACAACACCTGGAGCATCATCTACAGGCAATGATTCTAGTATACCACAAGAAAGCTCATCCAGTACAACCAGACAGTCCGCCCCCGTGTCGGCAACGAATATTCTTCCCATCCCCACCGCCACGCCGCTAGGGCGCACGAATCCCGTGATCTTAGAAAGCAAAGTCCCATCACTAGCATCGAAAACTAACAGAGCCCCCGCCTCCCAACTAGTAGCAAAAACCCGGCCGGACCTTACCTCCACATCCACGAGCGCAGGACATGACCGGTACCACCCCCGTTGGCCATGCCCATCCAGCTTCGCCAGCCCGCCCTCCCCCACATAGTACGACGCGCCAGTCTCGGTATCGACTGCCACCCCGCTGATGCCTCCGGCAGCGGGAACAGCAACCCAGATAGACTCGGTATCTAAGAGTCGCGCCTGTCCCTCCGTAGCTGCATGAGCAGCAGATGAAGTCCTCGACGCAACATGGGGATGGATGAAGCCTTTCAGTAGTAGCGGCAGCATGACATCCTGCGCCTCTGGTAATGGCCCCACATCCTGGATTACGGTCAGAGTATCATCTCCACCGTTGGTGATGTACACCCTATTGGTCGCCCGGTCAATGGCCATCCCCTCCTCCGCCTCGTTTCCCACCGGCAGAGTGGCCAGGACTTCGAAAGATGTTCCATCAATCACGTGTACCACGTTGAGGTCAGAACAGAGCGCAAACAGATGGTGTGTGTTGGGGTTATACCCCACAACATAGACACTGCTATCCAGAGGCACTTCTGCCAATCTGGTTCCATCTCGAGAAATCGCGGACACGCTGTGTCCATCCCTATTTGCTGTATAGATTATGTCACTCTCAGAATCAAAAGCGACACCATATGGCCCCCCCCCAGCACTCAAGCTATCAATGGCAATATTGGGAACCGTATCAATCACGGCCACACTGTTGAACAAGTGATGGTGATTCGTCACGTAGACCTCGCGACGGCGCGACGAAACGGCGATCATCGAAGGTTCCATCCCCACCGGTACCGTCGCTACCAGAGTATCGTTCAGCCCGTCAAGAACCGCCACGCTGCTGGACCCAAAGCAAGCGACGTACACACTGCTGGACGCCGTGTCCACGGCCACTCCGTTGGGTAACTCTTGAACCGGGACCGTGACCACCAGACGTCGCTCATCCAGGTCAATCACTGAAACGCTATCAGAGAAACTATTGGCCACGTATGCCCGGCGCAATGCAGGATTGATCGCTATCCCATTGCTCCCACTCGATCCTTTGAGATCAATCTGTCCAAGAACTGTCCCCGCCACCGCATCCACCACAGAGACCGTCCCATCCAGGTAGTTCGCCGTGTACACAAGACCCATTAGCGAATCCACAGCCACCCCGTGGGGATGACGCCCAACGGATATGGTCCTCAACACATAGGCATCCCCCACTGGAGTCTGAGTTGGCGTCGGCTCCGGGCTTGCTGTGCTCACGCGGGTAGCAGTTGATGTCGCCGTGACCGCCGCACTGGGAGTAGGCGTGGGCGTCACGGGCAGTTCTCCACTGCACGCGAGCAACGACACATCATCTACGTACATCGCCGCGCGCCCGCCATTGCCGTTATTGTAGACACTGAAACGGAGTGTTATGGTCTCGCCGGCGTATTCCAGGAGCGAGAACTCCTGATACTGCCAGGAGCGTGCATCCGACGTGAGGCTCATCAAAAAGCTATATCCGCCCCTTTCCTCCATGAGCAATACGTACTGGAGGTCCCCTGCGGCATCTTCCGACTGGGGATAGACCCAGAAGGAAAGGTGCAGCCTTGTCGCGTCTGCCGGCAACGTCAGTGTCTGCTCAACTGAGGAGTAGCTTTCCACATTGTCGCCGGAGACGATACCGAGGCGCATCGAGCGCGCCTCACTGTGGGTCTCATTGGTTGCATATCCAGCCCACCAGTCCGTATCCAAGATAACCCATCCATCCTCATCCTCGAAGCCACCATTCTCAATTTGCTCCCAACACCCAACCGTCGGAGTTGGTGTGGGCACTGGCAGCGTGGGCTCCACCGTCAGGGAAGCAGTGACACTGGGCGCAATACTCGGAGTACGCGTAGCTGTTGGGCTTTCCGTAGGTGGCAGCGAAGGCGTCGAGGTAGGTGATGCCGTCGCCGCCGGTGTCCGGGTGGGCGTAACAGTTGGCGCGAGTGTCTCTGTAGTTGTAGGAGAAGGTGTCTCCGTGGCCGTTACCACCACCGAAGGGGATGGGGTCGGCGAGGGAACATGGGTAGACGTGGGCGTGGGAGTTCCACACACCCCACAAGTCAGCAGTGAGACCAAATCCACGTACATGGCCGTCAGTCCGTCGCTCCCATCGTTCTTGACACTGAATCGGACTTCGATAGTATCGTCGACGTAGTCTGTCAGGTCCAAATCGTGCTGCTCCCAGTCATCTAGCGACAGATCCAGGAAATGCACATCGCCAACGGGCTCATCCACCCGTCTGATGTATGCGTAGCCCCAATCGTTGTCAGGATTATCAGAGACAGGACGATACCAGAAGGAGAGCATCGCGTTCCCAGCGTCGGCAGGCAGGTTCACGATCTGCCGGACGGATGAATAGCGAAAGAGGTTTTTCCCCGATAGGATCCCCAAGCGCACAGAACGAGTCCTGTCGTATGCATCTTCTGTGGAGAGCACCACGTAGATGTCGTCCGGGACTAAAGGTTCCCAGGCCTGACCAGGCTCAATGCTACCAGTTTCAAAACTGCCATTGACAATCAGATCGGTACAGATCGGGGTAGGCGTTACGGTAGGCGTGATGCTTGGATGTAGCGTAGGGGTAGGTGTGCCCGGCGTAGCTGTGGGGGTAGGTGTAGCAGTGGGCAGTGGTGTGACAACAAAGACTCTCGCAGTATGGAGCGCAGATCCTATGCTAGCGTTGCTGGCCGTAGCGGTCACATCGTTGTAAAACCATCCCCCCGACGAAGGTGCCGTGGCGCGAAACTCGATTGTCAGAACCCCGCCAGGCTCGGGCAAGACAGACTTATCCAAAGCCAACACCGCGTCATACTGCCAGTGGTGCCGCGTATCGGGATATAACCAATCCCACGGCCACCAGTTTCCATAGGGGTCCACAAGCTCATAGGGGCACACACCAAGTATCTCCGGCCACTGGCTCCAGTAGTCTCGAAAGGCACGCGAAATATAGTCCGCCCGATTCTCTTCCCCTATAGGAGCGTACCCCTCGAACCAGAAGTTGTTCTGGCCCAGAGCATGTCCGGCCTCAGTCAGAATGACTTGAACCCCTCCTCTACCATTATTTGCCAGACGCTGCAGTTCCAAGAGATAGCTATCAATGGTCAAGTCAGGATACACGGCTGTATCGTCGTGGATGTTGTACTCCGGGGGGTGGTTACCAGAATATGGATGCGTTGACCAGACATCGAAGGCATCCAAAGCGCCAGGCACAGTGGCCATGGCATCTATGTAGGCCAGATTGTGGTAGTTTCCTCCGGGAGACAGCCCCCCATTCAGGATGCGTATGCGCGAATCACCGATAGACCTAATCGCGGCCGCCACATCCACCAGGAACTCGGCGTACTCCACCGGGTTTGCTTCCCCACTCCACTCGATATCGAGGTTGGGTTCATTCCAGATCTCAACGTACAGAGGCTGGTCATCGCGGCGAGGAAGGTCTTCCACGATTCTGCGGTAGACACTGGCGATGCTGGTGTAGTCGCCGGGACTATCGGGGGCTGGTTTGACCCAGTACTGCCCACCATGCACTCCTTGTAACCGCACGATGGGAATCAGATCCCGGTCATAGGCTTCATTGACGAAATCCACCCAACATGAAAGGGGGGCGGTCATCTCAGGGGTGATGTAGTAGAAGAGCTGCTTCACGTAGGCTCCGGGCCCCATCAGTTCGCGGACGCGATCGAGCTGGTACTCAATGTAGCCCTTCTTGCACTTATCCTGAATGAAGGTATGCATACCGTAGAAACTACCCCTGCGGGCTGCAGGCACCGACAGAGACGACCAGGTGAGTTCGTTGCCTGAGATGGCCGGATCGGCTACGCTGATGATCGTGCCGTTGCTGCGAATGACGCTACTGCCCGACTGATAGACAAACCCGTCGGGAAGCGCATCCACCACCTGCACCTCATCACCGACAATATCGCCGGAGTTCTCGAGCATGATGGTGTAGATGACAGTCTCTCCCGCATCCACCGTTGCCGGTGCCACAGACTTGCTGAGAGCTATTGATGGCCCCTGGGCCATCACGGGAACGGAAACAGTAAAGAGCAGTAGAAGCAGGAGCGAGGACATAAGAAGCAAAACCAACCGCCTACGAGACCCAAACGAGCAAGCTAACAGGCGCACAGCGACACCCCCCTGAGCCAAGCAAGCATCTGGCTCTTTCTCTGATGGTACGGACTTCGGTGATCGCAAGTACAGCGAGCAAGAAATAGCACGAGGGCGAAGGGCGCGCAGTAGCGGTGGCCTACCTAATGAGAGGGAAAGAGCCTGGGGGGACGCGCCTTGTCCCCCCAGATCTCAGACTCGGCTACTTCGATGGATACTGTAGCGCCGATTGTGCTGCTGCCAGGCGGGCCACTGGCACTCGATAGGGCGAGCAAGAAACGTAGTTCAAACCAATCATATGACAAAACTCGATGGAACTTGGATCGCCTCCATGTTCGCCGCAAATGCCGATCTCTAATCCAGGACGCACACCTCGCCCCAAAGTTACTGCCATCTCCATCAGTTTGCCCACCCCGTCCCGATCAAGTTGCTGGAAGGGATTGAAGGGCAAGATCTTGTCTTCGACGAACTGCAGGAGGAACTTGCCCTCAGCATCATCGCGCGAGATGCCGTAGGTCATCTGCGTCAGGTCATTAGTGCCAAAGGAGAAGAACTGAGCGTACTCAGCGATCTCGTTTGCAGTTAGGGCCGCCCGAGGCAGCTCGATCATGGTGCCAAACTTATAGTTCAGATCCACGCCGTGCTCCGCTATGACTTCTTTGGCAACTCTCTCCAGCTTCTCCAATTCACGACGAAGCTCTTCCACGTGCCCAACCAAAGGGATCATGACCTCAGGACGAACATCTATCCCCTCTTTAGTCTTCCGGCAAGCGGCTTCAAAGATAGCCCGCACCTGCATCTCCGTCAGGCCAGGGTACATCAATCCGGCTCGGCAACCTCTCAGGCCGAGCATCGGGTTGACTTCCCACATGTTCTGGACGGTCTGCAGCATTGTTTCTTTCTCAGCCAGCTCTTCCGGATTGCTTCCCGTGCAGCGCAATTCCGTAACTTCCTCGAGCAACTCTTCGAGTGGTGGGAGGAATTCGTGCATCGGAGGGTCAATCAGCCGGATGATCACTGTCAAGCCATCCATCGCCTCGAAGATGCCTTCAAAGTCCTCCTGCTGGAAGGGCAGAAGACTATTTAAAGCCTCGAAGTAGGCAACTCGCCCAGGACTATCCTTGATCTTCTCCCGCTTGGCGCGCAATTCCTCCGCCAGATCGGCATCGCCATCCTTAACGGCCTTCTCGATCTCAGCCTTGAGAGCGTCTCTCTTTCGCTCAACAGGGCGTGCCTCAGCGGAAGCCATGATCATGCGCACTACTATGGGACGTCGTTCATCCTCGAAGAACATGTGCTCCGTACGGCACAATCCGATTCCATCCGCACCATGTTGCCGTGCCAGGATAGCATCTCGAGGATAGTCAGCATTGGCCCAAACTCCGAGGCGACGTACTTCGTCAGCCCAGCTCAGAAGAGTAAGCAGATCTTTCTGCTCCAGGAAATTGGGCTCTACCGTAGAGATGGTCCCGCTGAAGACCTCGCCCGTGGTCCCATCCACGGAGATGATGTCCCCCTCCTGGATGACCCTGTTGTCTACGGTTATCGTCTTGCTCATGGTGTCCACGCGAATAGCCTCACAGCCAGCCACACAGGGCTTGCCCAGACTGCGGGCGACAACCGCGGCGTGACTGGTGGCTCCTCCTCTCTGGGTCAAGATACCTCTTGCGGGGAGCATACCATGCACGTCATCGGGGGACGTCTCCGGTCGCACCAGAATGACATCCTTGCCCTCCTTAGCCCACTCCTCCGCCGTGTCCGCATCCAGTGCGGCCATTCCCGTGCCTGCTCCCGGGGAAGCGTTCAAACCCTTGGCCAGGTAGCGCCCATCCTCGCGAGCCTTCTCCTGATCGTCGGGATCGAAGAAAGGATGCAAGAGCTGGGCTACCTGCTCCGGAGATACTCGCATGAGAGCCTCTTCCTTGCTGATCGCACCCTCCGCAACCATATCCACGGCAATCGTGATCGCAGACTGCGCAGTTCGCTTTCCGGTTCGTGTCTGAAGCATCCATAGCTTGCCTCGCTCGACCGTGAACTCCATGTCCTGCATATCCCGATAGTTGTTCTCCAGCATCTCGGCGACCTGCACAAACTGATCGTAGATCTCGGGCATGATCTCTTGCAGCTCCGCAATTCCTACTGGGGTGCGGATGCCCGCGACCACGTCCTCGCCCTGGGCATTGGTCAGGTACTCACCGTATAGCTCAGCCTCGCCGGTATCGGGGCGGCGGGTGAACGCCACACCGGTGCCCGAGTCATCTCCCATGTTGCCGAAGACCATGGTCTGGACGTTGACCGCAGTACCCCAATCATGTGGGATTCTCTCGAAGTTACGATAATCCACGGCACGCTTGCCAAACCAGGAATCAAAGACAGATGCAACAGCCTGTCGCAACTGCTCATACGGATCCTCGGGGAACTCCTCGCCCACCTCTTTGAGGTAGAGTTCCTTGAACTCTTTCGCTACACCCTTGAGCATCTCCACGGTCAGGTCGGTATCCCGCTTTCCCTCCGTTCGCTCCTTATATTTGTTGAGGATAGCCTCGAACCCCTCCCCTTCCATCTCCTTCACGATGCGGCCGAACAACTGAATCAAGCGACGATAGGAATCATAGGCGAAACGCTCATTGCCTGTGGCCTCCGCCAGTCCGTGGAGGGTCTCCCGGTTCAGTCCCAGGTTAAGGATAGTATCCATCATGCCAGGCATGGAAACACGTGCTCCCGAGCGCACCGATACGAGCAAGGGATTATCAGGGTCACCGAACTTCTTGCCCGTCTGCTCTTCGACGACTTTCATCGCGTCCAGAGCCTGTTTCCACATGCCCTCAGGGAAATCCTTGCCGGCATCGAAGTAAGCCAGGCATGCCTCAGTCGTAGCAGTGAAACCGGGGGGAACTGGAAGCCCGGCCTTGGTCATCTCTGCCAGGCCAGACCCCTTGCCTCCCAGCAGATTCTTCATGTCTCTGCTGCCTTCAGCAAAGACGTAAACCCACTTCTTAGTCATTACTCAAATCCTCCTTCATATCACAATGTGATCAGTTGACGTCCGTAGATTATAAAGCTTTCAGCGATTTTTGGCAAGTGGAAGCACATGAGAATGTGGAAAAAGGTCGCCCGCCAGACTTCGGAAGTCTTCAAAGGGATAGCATGGTCCACAATATACTGCAAAACCGCATAGAATCCAGTGCATTGCCCGCACGCGGTAGACTTCCGAAGGCTTATTCGACTCCCTCAGCACATTGCTCAGGCGCATTGCACCTTTGCAGTCATCCCAGGGAAGTACCGTTCGGCGACCACCATGGCCAAAGTATCGCGTACATCCATGCCAAGAGAGAACGTCACCAGATCAGGCCTATCGAGTCGCTCTCTCAACATCTCGGCCAGCGCCTCTCGTACCACGATAAGTACATGCGGCTCCTCGCACAGATCCCGCAGGTCCCCAAGCACCGGAGCCAATCCCTCGCCACGCAGCAACTCCAGCGGCCCTATCTCATCTATCAGCACTAAGTCATACTTGCCCTTCAATGCCCTACGAAGCCCAGATAGACTCCAGGCCATAACATCCGCATCAAAGACGTAGCGACCGGTGCGCGGCCCCTGTAGGTCCCCTTCCGCGAGAGCCAGCACTTGTTCCTCCTCTGTCTCCACTCTCAAGAGACGAATACCTATCTTCCTCCCCTGAGCATCAAT